>CAMWVJ010000139.1 GCA_947177645.1 uncultured Desulfovibrio sp. | reverse complement strand
GGCCGGGCGCATCAGCCCGCGCTTTCTCTATCGCTATGCCCTGGTGTTCATCTTCTCATTTTTTGCCGCGCTCGTTCTGGGTAGTCTCTTCCTCCCGCAGTGGGTGAGCTCGCCCGATTTCGGACGCATCAGGGATCTCTTTGACCTTGGCTCGGGCATCCTGCCCTAGGAGGCGTGCCGTGGAGCATACCGCCGCCATCTCGTCCGTGCTTACCCCGCTGCTGCTGGCCGTTATTGGCGTGCTGGTGGCCGTGCTCATCTGGCTTGGAAAGCGCATGCACGAAAAAATAGACGCTCTCACCGTGCACCGGGAGAGCTGCCTCAGGTATTTCGTGGACAGGAACAGCAACGCCGCGGACCACGAGGAATTTTACAAGCGCACCAATAATCACGAGACGCGCCTCACCCTGCTGGAAAGCCAGCGCGGACTCCGTGGGGTTGAGAGAAGCTGATGCCCAGGACGCCCAAGTTTTCCCAGCGGCGCATCGAGGAGGCGCGGGACGCCATTCTGGCCGGCAAGAGCGCGCACAAGGCGCTGGCGCTGGCCATGGGCATCACGCCCACCACGCTCAGGCTGTGGCTTGAGCAGGAGGCGGATTTCGCCTGTGCCGTGGAGGACGCCCGGGCCGAGCTCAAGCGCCGCCAAGCGGAAGCCACACGGGCGAAAAGCGGGCGTAAAACGAAGTACGACGCGGCCATGCTGGAAGCGGCCAGGCTGCATGCCGCGGCCGGGAAGACCGACGAGGGCATTGCCCACGAGCTCGGCATCAGCATCACCACCCTGCGCAACTGGAAGGAGACGCACCCTGACCTGCACGATGCCATACAGGAGGGGCGCGACTGCTGGGCCGTGACCAGTGTTGAGGAAAGCATGCTCAAGCGCGCGCAGGGCTATGAGTATCAGGAGACCACAACAGAAGTGAGCGACAAGGGCATGCGGACGATCACCATGCAGAAGCACATGGCGCCTGACCCTCGGGCCGCGCACTTCATTCTCACCAACCGCGCGCCGGAGCGCTGGAAGCACAAGGCGGAAGTGGAGCACAAGGGCGAAGTGGGCCTGACCATGCCCGATGCCGTGCGCGAGGTGTTTGAGCAGGTCATGGGCGGCAAGGAGGCGCAGGCATGATGCAGCGAGGCGTCCCCTTTGCGAACCGGCACGAAGCGGCCACGGCGTATGCGCGCATCCTCGGGGCGGCGGAGAAGCACGGGCCTTCGGCTGTCATGGCGGCCATGGCCGCGCTCGGGCGCACTGACCTCTTCTTTCTGCTGACACGGCTCATGCAGCGGGCGGACGCGGACAATGACTGGTGCTTCGCACGCTGCAAGGAAGTGGCCGCAAGGCCGGACGGCTGCCTCGATTTGTGGGCGCGCGAGCACTACAAGTCCACCATCATTACCGTGGCGCTCTCCATACAGGACATCGTGCGCGACCCGGAAATCACCATCGGCATCTTCAGCCACACGCGGCCCAATGCCAAGAGCTTTCTCGCGCAGATAAAGCGCGAGCTCGAAACCAAGGACGTGCTCAAGCAATGTTACCCGGATGTACTCTATGCGCAGCCGGAGAAGGAAAGCCCGGTCTGGAGCCTGGACGACGGCCTAATGGTCAGGCGCAGGAGCAACCCCAAGGAAATGACGGTGGAGGCCTGGGGCGTGGTGGTGGGGCAGCCCATTGGCAAGCATTTCCGGCTACTCGTCTATGACGATGTGGTGACGCCCGAGAACGTGACGAACCCTGAGCAAATTAGGAAGACCTCCGAGCAGTTGCGCCTTTCCTACGCGCTCGGCGCCGAGGGGGGCGCGCGGCGGATGATCGGCACGCGCTACCACCTTTTTGACACATACGCCGAGCTCATCAAGGAAGGCGTCGTCGCCCTGCGGCAATATCCGGCCACCATTGACGGCACAGCGGACGGGGAGCCGCACTTCCTCAGCCGGGAGCACCTTGCGGAGAAGCGCAAGGAGTTCGGCCCCTATAACTTTGCCTGCCAGATGCTGCTCAACCCCGTGGCTGAAGATACCCAAGGCTTCAAGCAGGAGTGGCTGCGCTACTGGCGCCCCGCTGAAGAGCTCTGGCGCCCCATGAACCGTGTCATCCTTTGCGACCCGGCGAGCAGCAAGAAGAAGGACAGCGACTACACCGTGCTCTGCGTGGTGGGCTGGAACGCGGACAGGAGTCTCTACCTCATCCACGGCGAGCGGGCGCGGCTCAACCTCACCGAGCGCACGGCGGCCGTGTTCCGGCTCGCGCGGGACTATGACCCGCTTTTCGTGGGCTATGAGCAGTACGGCATGCAGTCGGACATCGAGCATTTGCAGGGCGAGATGGCGCGCATGAACTACCATTTCGCCATCCGGCCGCTTTCCGGCCGCACGGCCAAGCCAGACCGCATCAGGCGCCTTGTGCCGTGGTTCGAGCAGGCGCGGGTGTTCCTGCCGGCGCAGGCCAATTTCCGGGACGGCGAGGGGCGTATCCGCAATTTCACGACCGAGTTTGTGGAGGAAGAGTATTCGTCCTTCCCGGTGTCCCTGCATGACGACATGCTCGACTGCCTCTCGCGCGCCGTGGACCCTGACGTGGTGGTGCCGTGGCCCGATGCCGCGGACGGCAGGAGCCCCATGCAGAAGGAGATGGACCGGATGCGCGAGGCGACGCGGCTTATGGGTGGCAATAGCCACGGCCTCAAGTACGCCTACGGGGGCCGGGCATGAGTGACTATCGCTTCGTGCTCGCCGACACGCCGGAGCTCCGGCGGCTGCCCTTCGAGCGCATGGAGGCAGAGGGCATGGCGCGGGCGGTGCTCTGGCATCGGGCACGGCCTACTCTGGTGGACTGGCTCGAGGGCGTGAACCCGCTGAACGCCGTCTTGTATCTCGCCTATGGCGGCGAGGATCTGGCCGGGACGGCGTGGCTCAACCCGGTGGTGGGCTGCTCGGGCTTCGTGCATTTCGCCATTTTCAAAAATGCCCGGGCGGACTGGCACAGGCTGGGGCGGCAAGCGATAGGCAAGCTCTTTCTGGTGCTTGCGCTCAAGAGCCTGCTGGCATTCTGGCCCGCGCATTTCCGGCATGTGGGGCGGGCGGCGGCGTATTGGGGCTTTGGTGAGCCCATGCTTGTGCCCGGCGGCTGCCCCATGCCCACGGCCACAAGGCCAGGGCGCTGCCGGGACGGCTTCATGGCGGTGCTCACGCGCGAGAACTTTTACACACGATTCCCGGGAGGCGAATGATGGGCGGCGGTGGTTTTCTTTCTTCCATTTTCGGGGGCGGGCAGAGTGCGCCCGAGCCCGTGGTCTATGAGGCGGAATCCGCGCCGCGTGAGGCCGAGCAGGAGGCGGAAGCCACGAGCACGCGCGACGAGGAAAAGCGCAAGCTCAGGCAGCGGCGGCAGATGGGGGGCACCCTGCTCACCTCCCCGCTCGGCGTGACAGGGGCCAGCAACAGCGCCGGGGCGTCGCTCCTCGGGCAAAGTGGCCTGAACGGCTAGGGGCGGACAGTGGACCTGAAGGAAGTGCGCCAGCTGGTGAGCCATCTCGAGGGCCTGCGCGCGAAGAGGCTCGCGCAGCAGCGGGAGCTCGGCAGGCTCATCCTGCCATCGCGCGGGCTCTTTCAGGGCGAGGATGCGGAAAGCCTGCGCGAGAGCAACCTCTTCAACCCGGCGGCCGGGCGGGCGCTGCGCAAGGCCGCGGCCGGCATGACCCAGGCCATCACCCCGGCGAGCGACCCGTGGTTCAGGCACGCCTTCCTCCTGCGCGCGGACCGGGAAGCGACCGGGGCCAACGAATATGTGGACGGCGTGGACAATCTCCTCCGGGCCGTGCTTTCCGCGGGCGGCTTTTACCGGGCCATCCACAATTTCAACAAGGAGCTCCTGGCCTTCGGCTGCGCGCTGCTCGGTTGCGAGCAAAGCCCGGCCACGGTGGCCCGCTATCTCTGCCAGACCTGCGGCACCTACTGCGTGGCGCTGGATGAGGAGGGGAGTCTCGACGTGGTGGCGCGGCGCCTGCTCATGACGCCGCGAGAGCTCGCGGAACGCTTCGGCGAGGAGCGGCTCTCTGACTCCACGCGGCAAAAGCTCACCACGCGGCCCTATGACCCCGTGCCCGTCTGCCATGTGGCGCAGCGGCGGCGTGAGCGCGAGCCCGGCAGGGAGGATGCCCGCAACATGCCCGTGGGCTCCTGGTGGTACGAGGAGAGCGGCGCCACGGACTTTCTCGGCGAGGGCGGTTTCAGGAGCATGCCCTTCTTTTTCACGGTCTGGGAAGAGGGGCGCGGCGTCTACGGCACCGGCCCCGGCGACGAGGCGCTCGCTGACCAGAAGGGCATCGAGGGCTGGGAACTGCGCAAGGCCATGGGCGTGGAGAAGATGATCGACCCGCCCATGGTCTCGGCCGGCCCGCTCAAGGCCCAGCTCGACACCACGCCGGGCGCCATCATCCCCACCCTGGGGAACCAGCAGGACAGCCTGCGGCCGCTCTACGAGATCAATTTCGGGCCGGCCATCGCCCATGTGCAGGA
>CAMWVJ010000138.1 GCA_947177645.1 uncultured Desulfovibrio sp. | reverse complement strand
TGTCGTTGTCCATGAAGTTGGCGATGTAGCCGAGCTCGAGGTTGATGTCGAAGTTTTCGTACATCCTGTAGATATTGACGAGATTGAACTCCAGGAAGCCGTCATTGGTGGTCATGTAGGGGCCGTTGAAGCCGTCGGAGCCGTTCTCCCAGGCATAGGCCGTATCCATGTATTTCACCATGGACGGGCTGTTGGTGCCGCCCCACCACACCGCGCGGAAGGTGTGGGTGAGGTCGCTGATGAAGCTCATGTCCCGGACTTGGATGCCCGCGCCCCAGGTGCCGGCATAGCTGACGTTGAGGTCCTGCCATTTCCAGCCCAGGTTGCCGTCGCCCATGAAGGAGGTGAAATTGCCCCAGGGCACCACCGAGGGCATGCGTTCGGAGCCGTTCTTCGGGTTGCCGTCGTCGCCCGAGGCGTACCAGCCGAGCACCCCGGGCACGCCCCAGTCCAGTTTATATTCCACCAGCGCCTTCACGAGCCAGCCCTCGCGCCTTGTGCTCGCGCGGCGTTCCTCGGGGATGTCGTGGCCCGGGCCCGCATACTTCGTGGCCGTGTAGCGGCCCATAGGCTCCACGAGGCCATAGTTGAAGTCGAATTCCACGTTCCAGGGGTCGAGGCAGCTCCAGATGACGGGAAGCCCGGCCCAGAACATGCTGCCCCAGGCCTTGTTCGTGCTCGCGCCGTAGGGATAGTCCATATTGCCCGGCATGGTGGCCGGGTAGGGGCGCAGGGTATAGATGGGGCTGCCCGCCATCCAGTACTGGTCATCCGCCGAGGCCGCGCGGAAGGCGTTGCGCCCCTGGAAGCCGTACATGGCCCACGGGCTCACGGCAAGGCCGTCGAAGTTGAGGGGCAGGATGAGCGCGAAGAGGTCCATGTTGTCGAGGTAGTCGGCATGATAGTTTGCCATGCCGTGGGCCTCGCGCCCCGGGTAGTTGTCGTTGAAGGGGCGCCCCCAGAAGGCAGTGATGCCGGCATGTTCGTTGAGTTCAAAGGACGTGCTGATGCCGGCCATGCGCTCGTCCAGCACGGCCGGGCCGCCCGCGGCGTTGGGCAGCGTGAGGAAGTGGATGCCCATGCGCGTTTTCAGCGGCAGATCCGGCGGCGTGAAGTCAAGATAGGCCTGGCGCACCTTGGTGATGGTGCCGTCCGCGCCGAGGGCGCCGCCGCTGCGGGCCTGGCCCCACACCGTGCCGCCCCACTGGAACTGGACGGTGGCGGAAAGGGCTTCGCTCGCCACGGCCTCGAGCTGGAGGCGGATGCGCTGGGTGGCGTCGAAGCGGTCGTCGGTGGTTTTGTTGCGGATGTCGCCCTTGCGGGTCTCCCGGGTGAACTGGGTGTCCCACAGGGTAAAGCCCATCCACCACTGGCCCTTGATCCTGAAGTCCACGGCCCCTGCGGGCGCGGCCAGCGCGCCCCAGAGAAGGCCGGCAAGAAGGAGCGTGAACAGTCGTTTCATCATTTCCCCCAGAGGATGCGGCCTGTGCCGCCCTACATGATCCCCACAAGTTTCCAGTACGGGATGGCGATGGCCGCCAGCATGAAGCCGCAGGCGATGGCGCGGATGACGAGCGCGCCCGCGATGTGCACGAGGCTCACCCGGTTGGTGATGAAGATGTAGAGGAAGTACACGGCCTCATAGGGCAGCACGTACTGGTCCACGCCGTACTGGAAGGAGTAGAAGAGCGGCAGCGGGTTGACGTGCATGGCCTGCCCCAGCTCGCCGAGGGCCGGGGTGAAGGCGGCCGTGGCGGCGAAGGGCGTGAGCATGAAGTTGACGAAGATGCCGGAGAGATAGGCCATGACGATGCTCATGGTCTCGCTCCAGTCCTGCATGAAGGGGATGACCTGCTGCACGGCCCAGGCGTTGAAGCCCGTGGCGTTGCCCACGAAGCCGATGGCCATGCAGCCGGCCACGAAGATGAGGAACATGACCTCGAGGTGGCCCATGCTCTCCCTGTCGAGGATGTCGATGCCCGGCAGATAGGTGCAGAGCGCGAGCACGCAGAAGATGTAGACCGGGTCGATGCCGGTCCACGGCTGGAGCATGAAGCCGAGCACCATGCCGAGCACGAGGCAGAGCAGCTTGATCTCCTTCGCGGTGAGCGGGCCGAGCGCAGCAAGGCTCTGGCGGATGTAGGCCACTCCCTCGCTGCCCTGCTCCAGCTTTTCCTTGCCCTTGACCACGCAGCACACGAGCATGGAGACGATGGTATAGCACACGGAAAAGAAGGAGCCGTGGATGCAGTATTCCCAGAAATTGGGCGCCGTTCCGTCCTTGAACAGCATGGAAAAGGCCCAGATGAACGACTCGGACGTGTGCAGGAAGAGGAATTGCGGCGCCGCCGCGCTCATGAAGGCCATGAGGATGATGGCCGAGGACATGCGGGACTTGTGATCGAGCCCGAGGGTGTCGATGATGCCCGTGGCGATGGCGCAGAAGATGACGAGCCGCGCCAGGATGGACGGCAGCACGAGCGCGAGCAGGATGCCCCCGATGAAGAAGCCGAAAAGCAGCCCGTAGAAGCTGGCCCCGGCCACGCCGAGGCAGCGCAGGGCCAGCCGGCGGCCGAGGCCGCTCTTGTCCATGGCGTCGCCGATGATGACGGCCGCGAAGGTGAGCCAGGGCAGCACCGTGGTCCAGGGCCCGAAGACGACCTCGGAGGGCGCCACGTCGCCGAGCATGTAGGCGAAGGTCAAGAGCGCCGCCACGCCGATGGCCGGGAAGACATTGAAGGCCCAGGCCAGCACGGCCATGCTGGTCATGGCCATGAAGAGCGGCGCCTTGGGCGAGATGCCCTGGGGGGCCGCGAAATAGACCACGACCGGCAGGAGGAGGACGGCAGGCCAGCGAAGATGTTTCAGGAACGTCATGCCGGCCCTCCGTCAGCGCAGGCGCTCGCGCCATTCGGTCTTGATCTCGTCGCCGTCGCGCCAGATGCGCAGGAACTTGTCGCGAAGGAGGGGATTGGTGAAGGTGTAGTCCGAGCGCAGGTGCCGCCCGCGGCTCTCCTTGCGGCCGCGCGCCGAGATCATGAGCGCCTCGCCGAGGTCCAGCAGGTTGAGCACTTCGGCCGCGCGCGTGAGCTCGTGGGCGTCGGTGGCGCCCATGTCGCGCAGGATCTTTTTGCGCAGGTCGCCCAGATACTTGATGCCCGCGTTGAGCATGGTCTCGGAACGCACGCGGTGCGGCCCGCAGTCCGCATACTCGGTCATGATCTGCTGCAGGGCGAAATTGGCCTCCTGCCAGCTCGCGCCGCCCTCGCGCCCGTAGATGGCGCTGTAGAGGGCCATGCGGTCGTCCGCGCCCGCGAGCTCGCCCTTGCTCTGCTCCCGCTCGCGGTAGTCCGCGGCATGGTGCCCGGCGATCCAGCCATAGACCGCGGCCGCGCCGATGTCGCCGCTGATGTTGCCCATCATGTCGCCCGCCGCGTAAAGGCCGCGCACATTGCTCTCGCCGTTGATGTCGATCTCGATGCCGTTGGTGACGAGGTTGGCCTCGTACTGGCCGAATTCCACGGCATGCCTGCCCGGGTCGATGCCCTCCTTGTCCATGTAGTCGAGGAGCGCCGTGAGGCCCTCGCACTTCATGGCCCAGCGCATGTGCTCGAGGTCTTCCTTGCTGGCGCCCGAGCAATCCATGTAGGCCGGGCCGGTGCCGGAGAGCTTCAGGTCCGTGAAGGCGGAGGACCAGACATCGCTCGTCATGTCGCCGGTCTCCACATCGGGCTCGGTGATGAAGGGACCCACGGGCCGGCCGTCGGGATAGCGGTAGACGCCGATCCATGTGGCCTTGCCGCAGCGGGCGAGGAAGCGCGGGCCCGCGTGGCGGTAGGTCTTTTCCATGTTGACGAGGTAAGCCCCGATGCGCCAGGCCTGCGCGATGGAATCGCCCGTGCCCGAGGGGCACATGTTGGTGTTGAACATCTGGCTCGGCGTGGGGTCAGTGGTGAAGAGGCGGCTCACATAGCCCGTGGCCGCCACCACGGCCTTGGCGCGGATGAGGCGGAAGGCGGGCTCGTCTTCCGAGGCGTCCAGCGCGAGCACGCCGGTCACGCCGTCCTCGTTGCGGAAAATATCCAGCACCGGCGAATGGTTGATGATCTTCACGCCGCGCTTTTTGGCCTCTGCGGTGAGCACCTTTTTCTGGTTGTGGCCGTCATACTTGAGGAAGATGCGCGGGCGCCCCGGGTAGGCGTGCCCCTCGAAGTGCCAGTCGCCCGTGGGCTTCATGTTGATGCCCCAGTCGTTCCACATGTTGACGATCTTGGGGCTGGTCTCCAGAAAGCGCATGACCAGCGGCGTGTCGTTGCTGGTGGCGTTCTGGCTGTCCATGAATTCGTCGTAGACCACGCTGATGTCGCCGTGCTTTTCGGGTATCCAGCAGAGAAAATGGTCGTTGCCGGTGGCGCCGGCGCCGCTGCGCCGCGTGTTGGCCTTGTCGAGCAAAATGACTTCCGCGCCCTTGTCGGCCGCGGCGATGGCCGCCATGAGGCCCGCGATGCCGCCGCCGATGACGGCCACGTCACAGGAG
>CAMWVJ010000137.1 GCA_947177645.1 uncultured Desulfovibrio sp. | reverse complement strand
CGTCGGCCACATCCGTTGCAAAATCCCCCACCAAGACGAGAGCACCGAGGCGCCGGCGCCGCATGGGCGCCCCGCCCACGCCGGCCAGGCCCGAGGCCGAGGCGATGCGCCGCCCGGCGAGCAGTGCCTGCTCCACGAGCAGGGTCTTGGTGTCCGCCGCGTCCAGCGCCTCCACCCAGAGGGGACACGCGGGCAAAAGCGCCGGCAGGTTGGCCTCGTCCAGGCGCGCGTTCACAAGCTCGAGGCGGATGTGCGGGTTCAGCTCGCGCAGGAGTTCGCCAAGGGCCTCCACCTTGGGGCGGCCCACATGGCGCGGCCAGAACTGCTGGCGGTTGAGGTTGGAGGCGTCCACCACGTCGTGGTCGATGATGAGCATGTCTTCCACGCCCGAGCGCGCGAGCATGAGCGCCACGTTGGAGCCGAGGCCGCCGGCCCCGGCGATGCCCACACGCGCGGCCGCAAGCCGGGCGAGCTCGTCCGCCGAGAAGTAGCGGGCAAGCCCTTCGCGCAGGGTATTGGCATTGCCGCCCGCGTGCCGGCCGTCAGTCCCGCTCATGCCGCCGGGTCTTCCCAGTCCTTGAGCACGGGCTGGTAGCCGTGGGCCGCAAGGTCGACCATCATCTGTTCGAGGCTGCGGTGGTCGGTGATCTCGAACTGGCCGGGATTGTGCAGGTCCTTGGTGGCGCGCCCGCCCACGGCCGTGGACACGCCCGCCGAGACGCGCGTGACGCCGAGCGGCACGAGGTGGTCGCGCATGAAGGCGCTCTCGCGGCTCGAGCAGGTAATGCCCGCGCGCGGCAAAAAGCAGCGCAGGGCCGTCACATACTGGGCGAGCTCGCGGTCGGTGACGCCGTGCGTGACCTCGAATTCCCCCTCGTGCGGACAGATGCGCGGGATGGACACGCTCACCTCCACCCCGGGGAAGTGCCGCTGGAGCCACCAGGCGTGGAGACCGGTGGCGAAGGCGTCCTGCTCGAAGGCGTCCAGCCCGAGCAGCGCGCCCACGCCGAGCGAGCGCATGCCCGCGCGCGCGGCCCGCTCCGGCGCTGCCAGCCGGAAGGCGTAATCGCGCTTGGGGCCGGCCGGGTGCAGCCAGGCGTAAAGCTCGGGGTTGTACGTCTCCTGGAACATGGTCATGGAGTCCACGCCCGCTTCCACCAGCATGTGGTAGTTCTCCTCGGTCTGGGAATAGACCTCGATGCCCACCGAGGCGAAGCGCGGCTTGATGCGGCGCACCACGTCGGCGATATATTCCGGCGAGGAGACTTTCGGCGCGTCGCCCGTGAGCAAAAGGATGTGCTGGAAGCCCGCGTCCGCGATGGCGAAGGCCTCGGCCGCGGCCTCGTCCACGCTGAGGTGCCGGCGCGGCTGCTTGTTCTTCGCGTTGAAGCCGCAATACCGGCACTGGTTGGTGCAGACATCCGAAATATAGAGCGGCGTGAAGATGCTCACCGCGCGCCCGAAATAGCGCAGGGTGAGCTCGTGCGCCTTTTGCGCCATGGCCTCGAGGTGTTCCGCCGCCGCGGGCGAGAGCAGGACGAGGAAGTCCTCCGGCGAGAGCCAGTGCCGCGCGAGCTTGTCGAGCACTGCCGTGACATCCGCCGAGGTTGCCCGGGCGGTCGCCTCGCTGCGCCGGGCCGCCGGCCAGTTCTGCAAAAATTCCTGAAACGTTTCCATCATGCACCTGGACTGGAAAAAAGGTCGCCCCGGCTTCTCGCCGGGGCCTAAAAACTCAGCGCAAAAAGCCCGTCAGCGGGGAGGAGGCCTCGGCGCCCTCGCCGCGCTTTTTCACGGCGCCCGGGCCGGCCAGCCACGCGTCGCGCCCGGCCGCCACAGCCGCCCCAAAGGCCCGCGCCATGCGCACCGGGTCGCCCGACGAGGCGATGGCCGTGTTCACAAGGCAGGCGGCCGCGCCCATCTCCATGGCCTCGCAGGCCTGGGAGGGCAGCCCGATGCCCGCGTCCACCACGATGGGGATGTCCAGCTCCTCGATGAGGATGGCAATCATCTCCCGGGTCTGGAGGCCGCGGTTGGTGCCAATGGGCGCGCCGAGCGGCATGACGGCAGCCGCGCCTGCGTCCACGCAGGCCCGGGCCACATAGAGGTCGGGGTTGATGTAGGGCAGCACCGTGAAGCCCTCGGCGACGAGCAGTTCCGTGGCCTTGGCCGTGCCGTAGCCGTCGGGGAGCAGGTGGCGCGTATCCGAGATGACCTCGATCTTGATCCAGTCGCCGCAGCCCGCGGCCCGGGCGAGACGCGCGAGGCGCACGGCCTCTTCCGCGGTGCGGGCGCCCGAGGTGTTGGGCAGAAGGCGCATATGCGGCGGGATGTGCCCCATGACGCCCTTCTGGCCCGGCTCCACGCGGCGCATGGCCACGGTGATGACCTCCGCGCCGCTGGCCTCGGCCACGGCGGGGATGAGGGCGTCGTCACCGTATTTGCCGGTGCCGATAAACAGGCGGCTTTTCAGGGTCACGCCGCCGATGACCAGGGGATCGTCCCGCATAGTGCCTCCGCCGCCCGAGACGGCGTCTCCAGAGTGTGCGTTGGGAGAGGGAAGAAAAGGAGCCGGATGCCAGAGGGGAAAGCGGCCCCGCGCAGGGGCCGGGGCGCGAACCTAGCCGCCGCCCACGAACTGGACGATCTCGACCGTATCGCCGTCGGCGAGGGCGCGGGTGGCGAACTCCACCGCGGGGACGATCTCGCCATTCAGCTCCACGACCACGGCCTTGGGGGCGTGGCCGCGTGCCTCGAGCAGGGCGAGCACGGTGGAAAAGTCCCCTTTTTCGGCCGTGCCATTGATGATGAGTTCCATGCTGTCTCCCGGGTTCCGGGCCTGTGCCGCAAGCGCTGCCCGAACCCTCATCCTAAGCCTTGACAGGGGGGATTGCAAGCGGCCGGCATCCCGGAAAGGCCGGGCTCAACGCCTGAGCACGGCGAGGCGGAAACGCACCACGAGCTCGGCGAGCTCGCGCCGGGTGAGGCCGAGCAGGCCGGGCGCCAAAAGGCAGAGGCCCCCGGTGAGAAAGGTATAGACCACCCCGGAGAGGACGAAGCGGGCGATGCCGTCCAGCGGGGCGCTCCCGGTGCCACCGAGCAGCGCCGCCAGCGAAGACGTGGCCTCGCGCGCGCCGAAGGCCAGCGCCAGCAGGGCGGCCACGCACAGCACCTGATGGGCCGCGTTGCGCCAGAAATCAAAGGGGATGAAGCGCGAGGCCAGCCAGAGATAGACGTTCACGGTCACGCACTGCACGGCCACGGTCTTGACGGCGAGGCCCGTGGCCCCGAGGTTGAGGCCGCCGAGATGCGCCGGCGCCAGCAGGAACCACGCGGCCGCGAAGCCGTAGACGCATTCCAGCGCCGCCATGTTGCGCAAAACGCGCGTGCGCCCCGTGGCGTGGAACACCGAACCCGCAAGCTGGCCATAGGCCTGGTGCAGCGGATAGAGCGCCATGATCTGCACCGGCAAGAGCGCCGCCGCGAACTCGGCGCCTCCGAAAAAGTCCACCAGCGCCGCGCCCTCGGCCAGCGTGAAGCAGGAGAAATACGCCGCCACGGCGTAGAGCAGCGGCGCGAAGCGCGTGAGCAGCCGCCCCATGGCCGTGACATCCTTCTCGCCCCAGGCGCTGGAGCGCTCGCGCATGACGAGCGGCGTCATGGCCGAGACAAAGAGGAAGCAGGCCATGCTGACCTTTTGCGAGAGCGCGAAAAAGCCCTGCTGGGCGCTGCCGTCGAACCACTGGAGCAGCCAGCGCTCGGCCGTGAGCATGAAAAAGGAGAGCAGCGCCTGCACGAAGAGCGGATGGCTGTAGTCGAAAAATTCGCGGCCATAGGCGCGCATCTGCGCCTTGTCCGGCCTGAGGCGCAAGGGCACACCGCGCTCCTCCCAGTGGCGGCGGCTCACCAGCCAGAAGGCCAGCGCCGTGGCGCCGAGCATGAGGTATTGCTGCGCGAAGAGGCTTCCGATGGTGAGCCAGTTGCCCCAGAAGAGCACGCCGAGCAGGCCCACGGCGAGGAGCGAGATGACGGTGCGCGCGAGCTCCGACGGGATGGTGGCGCCGAGGGCGTCGTTCATGGAGCGCAAAACGCGGCTCCACCATGTGAGGAAGGCCCAGAGCGCGGCCAGTGGCGCGAGCCAGAGCGGCACCCCGGGCATGAGCAGGCCCCCCACGGGCGGCCAGAGCATGAGCAGCGCGGCGAGGCCGCTCACCACGGCCACGGCGAGGCTCACGCGCAGGTAAAAGCCGGCCAGCGCCGTCTCGTCCCGGCGGCGCGACAGGGCATTGTAAAAGCAGGTGGAGGTGCCCATGTCGAGAAAGCCGGAAAGCTGCTGGAAAAGATTGGTGGCAAAGCTGTAATTGCCGTACATCTGCGGCCCGAGGGCGCGGGGCAGGATGGCCTCCATGGCGAGGTAGACCGGGACGGAGGCCATGTTGGCCAAAAGTTTGAAGCCGTAACGGCGCGCCAGCGTGGGCGTTGGTTTTTGCATGGCGGTGCGGGGCGTGGGGGATGCGGGGCGCGCGCCCCGTCCGCAGAGAGTGGC
>CAMWVJ010000136.1 GCA_947177645.1 uncultured Desulfovibrio sp. | reverse complement strand
CCTGTGGGGCCTTGGCCCAAACACCCCCCGCCCCCGGGGGGGCACGGGGCGGGGCTCCCCCCCCCAAACGCCAAAGGGCGGGGCCGGCCACGCGGGGCGCCAAGGGCCGGGGGCGCCGCATTGCCTGACGCGGGGCCAGATGCTAAGATGACGCGCTGCCCGTCGCCGCAAACCGCCCCCCTCCCCATCAAGGCGGTGTTCATGCCCTCCTCGCGCTGCTCCCTGCTCGTCCTCCTCCTCGCTCTCTGCCTGCTCACGGCCTGTGCCGGCAAGCGCGTGCCCACGCGCGACGGCAGCCTGCCTTCGTGGATGCAGACCCCGCAGGACCTGCGCGCCTTCCCGCAGGATCTTGAGGTGTTCGCCCGCGAGGCCGGCCCCGACCGCCGCATCGTGGACGCGGAAACGCAGGACGCCATGAACGCCGCCTTTGACCGCATCTTCTTCGGCCCGTGGGACATGGCGAAAACGAGCATCCGCAAGCGGGACGTGGCCGTGTTTTTCCGCAAGGCGCGCGGTTTTCGCGCGGACGGCAGCCGCTGGAGCCAGGCGGAATGGGACGCCATGGCGGCCAACGCGCATCTCGGCGCCTACCCCTCGCGCGCGGCGCACGCCGTCACCGTGCGTGCCGCCGACCTGCGCGAGCTCCCCCCGCACGAGCCCCGCTTTTCCGAGCCCCCGCCCGCCCCGAAGGCCAATCCTTTCGACTATTTCCAGTATTCGCTGCTCCCGCCCGGGACGCCGCTGCTCATCGCCCACGCCACCGGGGACGGGCGCTGGTATTATGTGGAATGCCCTGTCGCCGGCGGCTGGGTGGATGCCAATGACGTGGCCCTGGTGGACGCCGAGTTCAAGCGCCTCTGGCGGCACGGGCGCCACGCGGCCCTGCTGCGCGACCGGGTGGCGCTGCCCGGGGCGCCTGGCGCTGCCCCATCGGCCGGGGGCGAGGCGGGCATCGGCGCCATCTTCCCGCTGGCGGCCGTGCGGCCGGACGGCGGCTGTGACGTGCTCGTGCCCTTCAGGGGCGCTGACGGCATGGCGGCGAGTGCCGAGGTGTCCCTCCCCGCAGGCGCGGCCGCGCCCAAGCCGCTGGCGCTCACGCCCGGCAACGTGGCCATGGTGGGCAACGTGATGATGGGCCAGCCCTACGGCTGGGGCGGCATGTTCGGCGAGCGCGACTGCTCGGCCCTCACCCGCGACCTGTTCACGCCCTTCGGCATCTGGCTGCCGCGCAACTCCGTGGCGCAGGCCCGGCGCGGCGCGGTGGTGCCGCTGGAGGGCCTTTCCGCGCGAGAAAAGGAAGCGCGCATCCTCGCGGACGGCGTGCCCTTCCTGAGCCTCGTGGGCATGCGCGGGCACGTCATGCTCTATGTGGGCGCCTGGAAGGGGCGCCCGGCCATCTTCCACAATGTCTGGGGCGTACGCGTGGTGGAGGACGGCAACGACAATGCCCGCTGCGTCATCGGCAGGGCCGTGGTCACATCGCTGACGCCCGGGAGCGAGCTCAAAAACCTCTACTTGCCCGTGACCTTCGTGGACCGCATCCGCACCCTGACCACCCCCGCCGGGCCGCGCCCGTGAAAAGCTTGGAGCATGTCGTCACGCCCGGGGAGGACGGCGAACGCCTTGACCGCATCCTGAGCACGGCGCAGCCCGGCCTCTCGCGCGGCGCCGTGCAGAAGGCCATCCGGGAGGGGCGTGCGTTCATGGACGGCGCCCCGGTCAGCGCGCCCGACTTCCGGCCCCGCGCCGGGCAGGTGCTCCGCCTTGAACTGGCCGAAGCCGCGAGCCCGCTCGCCCCGGAAGCCGGCGAGCTCACCATCGTCCACGAAGACCGCGACTTCATCGTCTGCAACAAGGCAGCCGGGCTCACCGTGCATCCCTGCCCGTCGTGCCCGGAACACACTCTCGTGCAGCGGCTTCTCGCGCGCTTCCCCGAGCTCTCGCGCCTCGACGGCGAGCGGCCGGGCATCGTGCACCGGCTCGACAAGGACACGAGCGGCCTCATGGTGGTGGCGCTCACGGAGCACGCGCGCCTCGCCCTCACCGAGGCCTTCGCGCAGCGCGAGGTCAGCAAGGAATATCTCGCCCTGGTGGACGGCCTCGCGCCGGAAGAGGGCGAATGCCGCGACCCCCTGGGACGCCACCCCACGCTCAAGACCCGCATGGCCGTGGTGCCCGAGTCGAAGGGCGGCAAGCCCGCCCACACGCGCTGGCGGCGCCTGTGGCATGCGCCGGACGGGAGCGCCTCCCTGCTCGCCGTGCGCATCTTCACGGGCAGGACCCACCAGATACGCGTCCATCTGGCCCATGCCGGCCACCCACTCCTCGGGGACGCGGTCTATGCGCCGGCGCAGGTTCGCGCCCGCGCGCCGCGCCAGATGCTCCACGCCTGGCGGCTTGCCTTCCGCCACCCGCTGAGCGGCGAGCCGCTGGCGTTCACCGCGCCGCCGCCCGCGGATTTCACCACCGCCATTCTGGATACCACGCGCCGCATGCAGCGCCTCGTGGTCACGGGCAACCCGGGCAGCGGCAAATCCGCCCTGACAGAGGCACTTGCGGCCCATGGCCTCCCCGCCTTCAGCGCGGACGCGGACGTGGCCGCGCTCTATCAACGCGGCGGCGAGGCGGCGGCGTGGCTCGCATCCATGAAAGGCGACGCCGTGCTCGCGGCCGACGGCAGCGTGGACAAGGCTGCCCTCATGGCGGCGCTTGCCGGGGATGCCACCTTGCGCGCGGAGCTGGAGCGCGTGGTGCACGGGCTCGTGCGCCGGGATCTTGAACGTTTCTGGGAAGAGGCGGAAGGCGGCGGCGCGCAGGCTACCGTGGCGGAAGTGCCGCTCTACTTCGAGTGCGGCTGGGACAGGGCCTTCACGCCGAAGCCCGTGGCCGTCGGCGTCGCCTGCCCGCGCGCGACACGCTGGAAGCGCATGGCCGCGCACCGGCACTGGGGCATGGAGAAAATGGCGACCCTTGAATCGTGGCAGTGGCCGGAAGCGCGCAAGCTCGCCGCCTGCGACATTTGCGTGGACAATACGGGCACGCCCGAAGAGCTCGCGGCCCATGCCGGTGCCCTCCTCGAAAGCCTCGCCGCGCGCCGCCATGAAGAAGAGGCCGCGCTCACCGAACACCTCCAGAAGCTCTGGTCCGGGCCGGCCCCGAAGGTCTAAAAAAACTCTTGAATCTTGCCCCAAGCTGGGCCAATATACCGCAAATGTCTTTTGAACTCTTTGTGGCCTTGCGCTATCTGTTTTCGCGGCGCAAGCAGACCTTCATCTACGTCATCTCACTGATGTCCATACTCGGTGTGGCCCTCGGCGTCGGCGCGCTGGTGCTCGTGCTCGGCGTCTACAACGGCCTCACCACGGACATGCGCGACAAGATCCTCGGGGCCAATGCCCACGGCATCGTCATGTCTCATGTGCCCTCCGCCTTCGAGCACGACACCCCTGCGCTGCTTGAGCGCATCCGCGCGTCCCAGGGCGTCACGGGCGCCATGCCCTTCATTTACACCGAGGTCATGCTGTCCGCGGGGGGCGGCGTCAAGGGCGTGGTGCTGCGGGGCATCGACCCGGAGACCGCGCCCTCCGTGCTTTCCATGCTCACCGAGCTGCGCGCGGGCGAGGCGCGCGACCTTGTGCGCGAGGGGACGCCAGGCATCATCGTGGGCGATGAGCTGGCCCGCCGCCTCGGTCTCTTTGTGGGCAGCCGCGCCAATTTGCTCTCCCCGGCCGGGCAGAAGGGCGCCGCGGGCTATTCGCCGCGCATCCGCCCCTTCGAGGTGGTGGGCATCTTCAAGACCGGCATGTTCGAGTACGATTCCTCCCTCGCCTTTGTGAGCATCCCGGCGGCGCGCGACGTGCTGGGGCTGCCCGCGGGCTTCCTCTCCGGCATTGAGATCACCGTGAAGGACCTCTTCCGCGCCGACGAGACGGCCATCCGCCTCGCCGAGGAGCTTGGCGCGCCGTTCTACGTGCGCACCTGGATGGATATGAACGCCAACCTCTTTGCCGCGCTCAAGCTGGAAAAGATCGGCATGTTCATCCTGCTTGCCATGGTGGTGCTCATCGGCTCCTTTTCCATTGTCACAAGCCTTGTCATGCTGGTCATGGAAAAGACGCGCGACATTGCCGTGATGATGTCCATGGGCGCCACGCGCCGCATGGTACGGCGCATCTTCATGCTTCAGGGCTGCATCATCGGCCTCGTGGGCACCCTGCTCGGCTACGCGTTCGGCCTGGGGCTCGGCTGGCTGCTCAAGCGCTACCGCTTCATCAAGCTCCCGGAAAACGTCTATACGCTCGACCACCTGCCCATCAGCATCACCCTTTCCGACGTGCTCATCGTGGGCGCGAGCGCCATGCTGCTCTGCTTTCTCGCAACCCTGTATCCGGCGCGCCAGGCCGCCCGGCTGCAACCGGCCGAAGCCCTGCGCTACGAATAGCCATGGCCGCCATCTACGAATTTTCGGACGTGAGCAAGAGCTTTGCGGGGGCGGACGAAGAGCTCGTCATCTTCCGGCATCTCGACCTCGCCGTGCGCGAGGGGGAGGCGCTCGC
>CAMWVJ010000135.1 GCA_947177645.1 uncultured Desulfovibrio sp. | reverse complement strand
GGTTGGCGAAGAAGATCCGCCCGAGCCCCACCCAGATGAAGAGCATGATCCACGAGGGCACGCTGATGGCGGCCGGGGAGCTCGGGAAGATGAGCAGGAAGAAACAGACGATGGACGTGGCCGAGCCAATGAGGCAGATGGGCTTGCCCCAGGCGGCTTCGGGGATGCGCGGGTGCCGGGTCAGGTATTTGTAGGCGGTCATGCTGGTGAAGAGATAGGCCATGGCCGTGCCGATGGCCGACATGTCCACGATCCAGCCCAAGGCCGCGCGCCCGAACCACGGCACCACGAGGCAGAGCGCCAACGTGAAGAGCACGCTCTTCCACGGCGTGTTGTAGCGCGGATGCACGGAGGCGAAAAACTCCGGCAAAAACTTGCTGCGGCCCATGCTGAAGAGCAGGCGCGTGGTGGCCATGAAAAAGCCGTTCATGCCCGTGAGGATGCCGGCGAGCACCGGCACGGTGAGCGCCACGCCGCCGAAGCGGCCGAACACCTGATCCGCCACCCAGCCGGTGGCCCAGGCGTGGTTCTGGCTGAGCAGGTCCTTGTAGGGGATGTAGCCGGCGACGCACAAGGTCACCAATGCGTAGAGGATGGCGCCGCAAATGATGGACAGGAGCATCAGGTCGCGCGCCTTGGCGGGCGAGAACTTGAATTCCTCCGCGGTCTGCGGGATGGTGTCAAAGCCCACATAGAGCCACGGCGTGAGCGCCAGCACCACAAGGACGCAGGCAAGCGGCGAGCGGTCTTCCGCAAAGAGCGGCTGGAAGTTCTCGATGCTCGCCGAATCGGTGAGGAAGGTGCCGGTGGCGAGCACGAGCACGCCGGCCGTGAGCGCGAGGGCGAGGATGACCTGGATGGTGCTCGCCGCGTTCATGCCGCGGTAGTTCATCCAGCCGAAGAGCAGGAGGATGGTGGAGACGAAGGCCAGCTCGACACCGTTGATGTCCCACCCGGCGATGGAATAGAGATAGCCCACGTCAAAGACGCCGGGCAAAAGATAGCGCGTGAGCAGGATGAGCGCCATGGCATTGGCCGCGATGACGCAAATGTAGCTCAACACCAGCGCCCAGCCGCACACGAAGGCCCCCCGCGTGCCGAAGCCCGCGTAGGCGTAGGCGAAGGCGCCGCCCGCCACGGGGTAGGGCTTCACGAGGAAGCTGTAGCTCAGGGCAACGATGCACTGGAACAGCGCGCCCACAAAGAAGGCGATGATGGTGCCCATGGGGCCCGCATCCGGCAGGAAGCGGATGGCGGGCAGGATGAAGCAGCCCCAGCCCACGATGGCGCCGAGCGCGAGAGCGAGCACTTCGATGGGGTTGAGGGTTTTTTCCAGCTCTTCGCGTTCGTGGCCCTTGATTGCATGCTGTGGCGTCTCCCCCATGCTCCCTCCTTGATCCGGCGTGTGCGCCCAAGCGGCGCCATCCCGCAAAAGCAATCCTTGTGCCATAAGGCACATGGCGCGCCGGGCCTTGATTTTTGGGCCTGTCCGCACCTTTGTCTCATGAAAGGCCACAGAAAGCGCCCGCTTCCGAGTCAGATTAGACTTGTAGCGGGCGAAAACGCCCAAAAAATTCGAGGCGTTTTTGACTCATTGCGCAGAAATGACTCATGCGTTTTTGAGAACAAGGGAGCGCCGCTCGTTGTGTGCTTTTTCGTAAGAGCCATGGCGTTGCCGCGCGGGCCTCAGTCGAGGCGGATGATCATGGCGCCGGCCATGACGAGCAGGATGGCCGTCAGCCGGAGCAGGGTAAGCCGCTCGCCCAGAAAGATGACGGCCATGATCATGCCGAAGATGACCGAGGTCTCGCGCAGGGCGGCCACCAGGGCGATGGGGGCCAGCGTCATGGCCCAGATGGCGATGCCGTAGGAGCCGAGCCCGCACAGGCCGCCGGAAATGCCGGGCACGGCCCGGCGCTTCAGGTAGCGCAGGTAGTCGCGCCCGTAGCGGGCCAAGATATAGATATGGAGCGGAAAGATATTGAGGAAGAAGATCCAGCAGGTGTAGCTCACGCTGTCGCCGGAAAGCCGCGCGCCGTAGCCGTCGGCCAGCGTGTAGCCCATGATGACGAAGGAGGTGCGCAGGGAATAGAGCACCCCCTTGAGGCTGCCCTTGTGGGCCAACTTTTGCTCCAGCGCCAGCGTGAGGATGCCGGAGCAGAGCAGGATGACGCCGCCCCAGCCGGCAAGCCCGAGCGGCACCCCAAGGAGGCAGAGCGCCAGCGCCGTGAGCATGGGCGCGGTGCCGCGCATGATGGTGTAGCCGAGGGTGAGGTCGGCCACACGGTAGGCGGCGGCGACACAGAGATAATAGGTGAGGTGGCAGCAGCAGGAGAGCGCGAGGAAGCCCCATGCCGCCCTGTCGGGAAAGGGGAAGAAGGGCAGGATGACAAGTGCCCCGAGGCCGCCGCCCAAGGCGTTCATGGCGGTCTCGTAGAGCTTGTTCTCGCCGCCCTTGACGATGATGTTCCAGGTGGCGTGGAGAAAGGCCGCGCCAAGCACCAGAAGGATGACTGTGCCGGACATGTTCCCCTCCGCGCGGTGATGCGCCCCGGCGCCGTCCAGGCTGCCGGGGCTGCACCGCTATGCCTTGCCCGTTTCCGCGCCCATGTGGCGCCTTGCCGAGCGCACGGTGTTCTGCATGAGCATGGCGATGGTCATGGGGCCCACGCCGCCGGGCACGGGCGTGATCATGCCCGCCACCTCGCGGGCGGCGACGAAGTCCACATCGCCGGCGAGGATGGCCTTGCCCGTTTTTTCATTGAAGCCCACGCGGTTCACGCCCACGTCGATGACCGTGGCACCGGGCTTGATCCAGTCGGCCTTGACGAGGCCGGGCACGCCCGCGGCCACGATGAGCACTTCCGCCCGGCGGCAGTGGGCGGCAAGGTCGCGCGTGGCGGTGTGCGTCAGTGTGACCGTGGCGTTGGCCCCCGGGCCCTTCTGGCCGAGCATCACGGAGAGCGGCTTGCCCACGATGTTGGAGCGGCCCACGATGACCACTTCGGCGCCCGCCGTCTCCACGCCGGAGCGCACGAGCATTTCCTGGATACCGGCCGGCGTGCACGGGCGGAAGGTCACGGCCTCGCCGCCGATGAGCAGGTTGCCGAGGTTGACCGGGTGGAAGCCGTCCACGTCCTTCTTCGGGTCGATGGCGTGGAGCACGCGGGTCTCGTCGATGTGTTTCGGGAGCGGCAGTTGCACGAGGATGCCGTGGATGTCCGGGTCCGCGTTATAGCGCTCGATGAGCGCCAGAAGCTCGGCTTCGCTGATGCTCTCCGGGCAATTCTCCTGCACTTCGTGAAAGCCGAGCGCATGCGCCGTGCGCGCCTTGCGCGTGACGTAGCTCACCGAGGCAGGGTCCTCGCCCACGAGGATGGTGACGAGGCCCGGCGCGTTGCCGTATTTTTGCCTGAGTTCCGCCGTTTCGGCGCCGAGGCTGTCAAGGATGTCGCGGCTCATGGCCACGCCGTCGAGGATCTGGGCTGGCATGTGTCTCCTGTGGGTCGACCTTGATGCGGGCCGCTTATGCGGCGGCTAGAAAATGCCCTTGACGCGGCCGGTCTCGGTGTCCACGTCCACGCGGCGGAAGGCCGGGTTGGAGCCTGTCCCCGGCATGAGGGTGATCTTGCCGGAAACGGGCACCACGAAGCCCGCGCCGCCATAGATGAGCACGTCGCGGATCTTGAGCCGCCAGCCCTTGGGCGCTCCCTTGAGGTTGGGGTCGTCGGAGAGCGAAAGGTGCGTCTTCACCATGCACAGGCCGAGCTCGTCGGCGTCCTCGCGCTCCTGGATGTTTTTGAGCTTGGTCTCGGCCTCGCCGGAAAAGTCCACGCCGTCCGCGCCGTAGATCTCGCGCGCCACGAGTTCGATGCGCTCCTTGAAGGGCATCTCCCAGCTGTAAAGGGGCTTGAAGTCGGTCTTTTCGTTGCAGGCGTCCATGACGGCGTCGGCCAGCTCCAGCGCGCCCTCGCCGCCGAGCTCCCAGTGGCGCGACAGGGCCACGCGCGCCCCGGCCGCCTCGCAAAGCTCGCGCACCCGGGCGATCTCGGCCGGGGTGTCGGTGACGAAGGCGTTGATGCAGACCACCGGCGACACGCCGGACTTCTTGACGCTCTCGATATGGTGCAAAAGATTGCAACAGCCCGCTTCCACAAAGCCCACATTTTCTTCCGAATATTCCCTGGGCAGCGGCCGGCCGGGCACGGGCACGGGCGCCCCGCCGTGGCTCTTGAGCGCGCGCACCGTGGCCACGATGACCGCCGCGTCCGGCGCGAGGCCGCTGTAATGGCACTTGAGGTTCCAGAACTTCTCATAGCCGATGTCCGCGCCGAAGCCGGACTCCGTGACGTGGTAGTCGCTGAGCTTGAGGCCCACGCGGTCGGCAATGACCGAGCTCTGGCCAATGGCGATATTGGCGAAGGGCCCGGCATGGACAAAGACGGGCTGGCCATCGATGGTCTGGATGAGGTTGGGGTTGATGGCCTCCACCATCCAGGCCGTCATGGCGCCGTCCACCTCAAGGTCGGCCGTGGTGACGGGCCTGCCCGCGCGGGCATAGGC
>CAMWVJ010000134.1 GCA_947177645.1 uncultured Desulfovibrio sp. | reverse complement strand
CCGCACGGGCGCTCGCGCAGTGGGTGGACGAGGGCAACGGTCAGCTTGCCAGCGACGGCACCCGCGCCCGGCTCTACGACATGGAGCGCCAGTGCTGCGAGCAGGCGGATTTTCTCGTCAGCCCGAGCGCCTATCTCCTCGGCTGGATGCGGGAGCGCGTCTGGCGCCTCCCCGGGCAAAGCCAGGTCATCCCCAATTTCACCGCGCCCCTGGGCGCCGTGCCTCCGCGCCGGCCGGAAGAGACGGGGCCGCCGCGCGAGCTTGTCTTTTTCGGGCGCCTGGAGGAGCGCAAGGGCCTGCGCGTCTTTTGCGAGGCCCTGCGGCTGCTGCCGCAAGAACTGCTCGCCGGGCGCGAGGTGACCTTTCTCGGCCGCGAGGGCGGCTATACGCCGGAGCAGGTACGAGCCTGGCTCGCGCCCCTCACCGAGGCCGGCGTGGCGCTCGCCTTCCATACCGGGCTGGATGCCGGCGACGCGCGCGCCTATCTCTGCGGGGCCGGGCGGCTCGCCGTCATGCCCTCCCTGCGGGAGAACTCGCCCTGCGTGGTCAGCGAGTGTCTGGAAAGCGGCATCCCCTTCCTCGCCTCGTCCTGCGGCGGCGGGCCCGAGCTCGCCCGCCCCGAAGACGGCGCCTGCTTCGTGCCGCCGGAGGCGGACGCGCTGGCCGCGCGCCTCGGCCAGATCCTTGCGGGCGGCCTGCCCGGCACAGCCAGGCCGCGCCACACCCCTCAAGACCTGCTCGCCGCGTGGGAGCGCCTGCTGGCCGAGGTCACGGCCCGGGGCTGAGGCCCCGGATTTTCCCTCGACCTTTTGCCGCCCCTTTGGCATCCTGAAGCCGGAGCCCCTGCCGGCACAGCGCGCCCGGCATATGCCCACGCCCAAGACCGGAGCAGCCATGACCACACCCGCCACGCCCCTGGACGCGTTTCTCGACTTCATGAACCGCCACGGGCTCAATACCACGGCGCAGCGGCGCACCATCGCCCAGGCCTTTTTCGAGCTGCCCGGGCACCATTCGCTCGAGGAGTTTTACCAGTACGTCCTCAAGCAGGACGCGGGCATCGGCCAGACCACGGTCTACCGCACCCTGAAACTCCTCTGCGACGCGGGCCTCGCCACGGAGATCCAGTTCAGCGACAATATCACCCGCTATGAGGTGGCGCGGCCCAAGAGCCACCACGACCACCTCGTGTGCCTCGGCTGCGGCGCCATCGTGGAGATCTGCGACCCGCGCATCGAAAAGCTCCAGCGCGAGCTCGCCGAGGCCGAGGGCTTCAGCCTCACCGGCCACCTGCACAATATGTACGGCTATTGCCGCGCCTGCCGGGAAAAGCAGGCCGCGGCAAAGCCCGCCTGAACGGCCGCGTCTGAAGGCACACTGCCCCGGCAGGATGGGTCACGCGCGCGTCTTCTCCCGGCCCCCTATAACAAATTGACATTCATTTTCATTTTAGGCAGGATGCAGTCAGCGCTGCGGGCTTGCGCCCCTGCGGCCTGCCCGCCGCGGGATGCGCCCCGGCTTGCGCCCGGCCGCTGTGCCCGGGCGGCGCACACTACCCCAAGCGCTCAAGCGAGGAAGGAGCGATGAATATCCAACTGGCTATCGTCATCATCTGTGTGGCCGTGGCTGCCTTCTTCATGGGGCGCCGCTTTTTGCGCGCCGTGAAAAGCCGCTCCTGCCCGGGCTGCACCAAGACCAACTGCTGCGACCCCGATGCCTGCCAGGAGCGGAAGCAGATCGAGGAACTGCGCCCGCGCCGCTAAAGGCGCCCGCTCAAACAGCAAGGTGCTGTTATACAAAACAGTTGCTCGTCCTTCCTTAATTCCGTCTGGAGCGAAGCGAAAGACGGGTGCTGGTGCCGGAAGAATCCTAAAAAATAAGATTTTTCGGGGCTGGCAAGGAAGATAAAAATTTCCGAAGGGAGTGTACTTAAGTACTCGACCGAGGAAATTTTTCTCTGACGCAGCCAGCACCGAAAAGGCTGTTTTTGACGGATAATTTCGGCGTTACCCGTGCAGCACAGCAAGCGCACCAACCCGCAACTAAAACAAAGCCAAATGCAAAGGCGCACCGCCGCAAAAACGCGGTGCCGCGCCTTTGGAAGTGCCCCGGGAAGCGGGGCCGATCCTTTCTTATTCCACCGAATAGTCGAGGGCGTTGCGCGAGGAGGCCACGGCGTTGACCTGCTCCGCGAACTGGAGGTGCACCGGGTCCTGGGCATACGCCTTGAGCGCGGCCATGTCGTCATGCGAGGACTGGAGCACCACCTGTGCGGGCACCGTGCTCGTGGGCTGGATGAGGCACGAGACCTCCACCGAGCGCACGGACGGCATGCCGTGCAGCATGGCCGAGGCGTTGACGAGGTGCTGGGCGTTTTCGGCCGCGCTGCGGCCATGGGCATGTTCCTTGAGCGTCCACCAGACGATGTGCCGAATCATGGCATCCTCCCGTTTTGTGCCGCTCGCGCGGCGGATGTGGTTCAGGCCTTGCCCTTGGCGGCGCGGCCCGCGGCCTGATAGCGCTTGAGCGCGGAAAGCTCGTTCTTGCGCAGGCGGATGGACTTGGGCGTCACCTCCACCTGCTCGTCCTCGCGCACGAAGTGCAGCGCGCGCTCGAGGGTCATGCGGCGCACGGGCGTCAGGATGACGTTCTCGTCCTTGCCGGCGGCGCGCAAATTGGTGAGCTTCTTTTCCTTGGTGGCGTTGACGTCGATGTCGTTGTCGCGGTTGTGCTCGCCCACGATCATGCCCTCGTACACCGGGTCGCCCGGCTCAACGAAGAGGCTGCCGCGCGGCTCGAGATTGAAGAGCGCGTAGGCCACGGCCGAGCCCGGCCTGTCGGCCACGATGGAGCCGGTGAAGCGCGTGGGGAAGTCGCCGCGCCACTCCTCGTAGCCTTCCAGATACGAATTCATGATGCCCGTGCCCTTGGTGTCGGTGAGGAATTCGTCGCGGTAGCCGATGAGCCCGCGCGAGGGCACGGAAAATTCCAAGCGCACGCGGCCGGTGCCGCTGTTGGCGCAGTTGAGCAGCCGCCCCTTGCGCTGGGCCAGCTTGTCCGTGACCACGCCCATGAAGACCTCGTCGCAGTCCACATAGAGGTGTTCCATGGGCTCCAGCGTCTTGCCGTTGGCGTCCTTCTTGAGGATGACCTCGGGGCGCCCCACGGACAGCTCGAAGCCCTCGCGGCGCATGGTCTCGATGAGGATGGCCATCTGGAACTCGCCGCGGCCCTTGACGAGATAGGCGTCCCTGTCCGGCGTTTCCTCCACGCGGATGGCCACGTTGCGCAGGCTCTCGCGCACGAGGCGGTCCTGGATGGCGCGGCTCTGCACGATCTTGCCCTCGCGGCCGGCGAGCGGCGAGGTGTTGATGCCGAAGCGCATGGCCACCGTGGGTTCGTCCACGCGGATGCGCGGCAGCGCCGCCGGCGCCTCGCGCGTGCAGATGGTGTCGCCGATGGTGACATCCTCGATGCCGGCGAGCACCACGATGTCCCCGGGCTGGGCGCGCTCCACGTCGGAGAGGGTCACGCCGTCATAGACCTGGAGCCGGCTCACGCGCAGGGGGCGCGGGGCGCCGTCCTCGCCGATGCAGGCCAGCGCCTCTTTGGCGTGGACCGAGCCGTGCATGATGCGGCCCACGGCGAGGCGCCCGAGATAGTCGGAATAGTCGAGGTCGGCGACGAGCATCTGGAAGGGCTCGTCCGGGTCGTGGTCCGGCCCGGGGATGGACTCGAGAATGGTCTCGAAGAGCGGGGTCAGGTCCTTGCGCTCGTCCTCGAGGTCGCGCATGGCCACGCCGTCGCGCCCGATGGCGTAGAGCACGGGAAATTCCAGCTGCTCCTCGTTGGCGCCAAGGTCGATGAAGAGGTCATAGACCTCGTTGAGCACTTCCTGCGGCCGCGCGTCCTTGCGGTCGATCTTGTTGATGACCACGATGACGGGCAGCCCGGCCTCCAGCGTCTTGCGCAGCACAAAGCGCGTCTGCGGCAGCGGCCCCTCCGAGGCGTCCACGAGCAGGATGGCGCCGGTCGCCATGGAGAGCGAGCGCTCCACCTCGCCGCCGAAGTCCGCGTGGCCCGGCGTGTCGATGATGTTGATCTTGACGCCGTTCCAGTTGACGGCGCAGTTCTTGGCGGCAATGGTGATGCCGCGCTCGCGCTCGAGATCCATGTTGTCCATGACGCGGTCGTCCACCTGCTGGTCGGCGCGGAAGACGCCGCTCTGGCGGAAGAGCGCGTCCACGAGGGTGGTCTTGCCATGGTCGACATGGGCGATGATGGCGACATTGCGGAGGGAGGCGTTGCGTTCCATGAAGTGTCCCGGGAAATGAGAGGAAGGAGGCACCCCGACGCGAAAGCCGGGGCCGCTGGCTCGGTGCGGGCGCGCCCGCCAGGCCGCGGGTTTTCTAGCCGCGCGCCAGCCCGAAGTGAACCGCAAGGCCGCGGCCGCGCAAAAAAAGCATTGCCGCGCAACGCTGCTTTCGCCTATGCTGTGGGCAGGCCCGGCGGCGGCGCGTGTCAGTGCCGCCGGTTGGCCGCGTCCCCACCGCCCCCTTTTCCCCGGCACTTGCCAGGAG
>CAMWVJ010000133.1 GCA_947177645.1 uncultured Desulfovibrio sp. | reverse complement strand
GGCCTTGCCCTCGGCGCCGAGGGCGGGCGCCGGCAGACAGAAACAAAAGGCCAGGAGGACGGCCACGAGCGCCGGAACAATGGTGACACTTTTAGCAGTTTTCACGACGGTCTCCACGATGTTGCCCAGTCTTGACAAGGCGCGGCGCAAGCGTCCCTTTCTGTCCCTTCTGACAGAACGGCGCGGCGTTGCCTGCCGCTGCCCGGCAGACGCGGCCACGCCCGGAACAAGGTTTGACGCGCCTTTCAATTTATCGGCGCTTGATGTATACCTCTTTAGGCATTAAGGCAATACGCCCCCATGCCCCTCACCCTCTTTCCCGGATGGACCATGCGGCAACGGTTTTTCGCTTTCTTCCGCGCTTTCCCCCGCCCTTGGGGCGCCGCAGCCGCGGCTCTCGTGCTCATCCTTCTCGGCGCCGGCCTCCCCGGCGTCTTCGCCGCGCCTGCCCAGCGCACCCCCGTGGGCGTGGAGCCGGACATGGGACTGGAAGCGGAGCTTGCCGCGCCCGAAGCCCCCTCGCCCGAAGGGGCAGTATCGGGGGCGGCCGCGCCCGCCCATCCGGCCGCGCAGGGCGCCGCGGGCCACGGCATCAAGCTCTTCGGCACCGTGGAATTCCGCCGGCCGCTCTCCACCCTGCCGGGCTGGCTGGACGTGATCGACCGCAATGCGGCTAGCCCCATCTTCAGCCCGGAGCGCCAGTTCAACCGCACCACCACCTGGAAGATCCTGCGGGACCGCGCCCAGGGCAAGAGCCCGCGCGATGTCCTGAAGCTCGTCAATACCTTCTGGAACACCTGGCCCTACCGCGAGGACATGGTCAACTGGGGCAAGCCCGACTACTGGGCCGTGCCCGCGCAGTTCCTGAAAAAGTCCGGCGACTGCGAGGATTACGCCATCGCCAAGTATTTCACCCTCAAGGAGCTGGGCATCCCGCCGGAGGACATGCGCATCGTGGTCCTGCGCGACACCATCCGCAACCTGGCCCACGCCGTCCTTGTGGTCTATCTCGACGGCGAGGCCTATGTGCTTGACAACCTGAGCAATGTGGTGCAGCCGCATTCACGGCTGCGCAACTATGTTCCGCAATATTCCGTCAACGAAAACGGCCGCTGGACGCATATCAAGGGGCGCCCGGCAGGTACCGCCAAGGCCCGGGGGGGGAAACGGCAATGATGGCACTGGCAGGAACGGACGGGCTGACCGGCCCGGAATCCCGGCGCAAAGCTATCTTCGGCGTGGGGCTGGCGCTCTTTGTGATGATTCTTGTGGCAGTCATCCTTATATGTCGCTTTCGTATTGAAAGCGAAACCCAGAGCATCCTCGCCAAACAGCGCGACACCCAGCAGACCTGGCTCGACAAGTCGCTGGACGCCATCCGCGTCTGGCGCAACGAGCTCGTGGAGCAGTCGCGCTTCATCAGCGCCTCGGAGATGTTCCGCCTCTTCGTTATGGACGCGCGCGAACTCGACGCCGACGCCCTCGCCCGCATCGCCGACCCCGAAGCCCTCAATTCCGATGACGAGGCCGTGCGCTCCCTGGCCGAGCAGCTCACCTACATGCAGGATCTGCTCAAGGATTTCACCCGGCGCCGCGCCTGGACCGACGCCCGCGTCATGCGCGCGGACGGCACCCCCCTGGTCGCCCCGGATTTCGCCACGCCGCTCAGCGACCCGCAGACGGCCCTCGTGCGCCGCGCGGGCGAAAGCGGCAAGGCGGCCTTCGGCCCCCTGCGCATGACCGCCAACGGCCTTGTCATGGACATGGCCGACCCGCTCTTTGAAGTGCTCGGCGCCGGGGAGCCGCAGACCGTGGCCGTGCTCCTGCTCTCGGTGCCCATGGACAAGCCGCTGGCGAGCTTCCTCGCCCGCACCGGCGAGCACGAGGAGACGCTGCTGCCGCGCATCGTGGACCAGGGCCCGGACGGCCCGGTCATGGCGCTCATCAAGGGCGGCCATGTGGTGCAGGAGCCCGTGACCCCCACCCTCGTGCAGGAGCTGGAGCCCAAGACCATCCCCTTCCAGCGCCGCGAGGCCCTGGACGGCCACGGCGAGGTCTATTCCATGGGCGCCAGGCCCACCGTCCTTGACTGGCGCTTCGTGCTCGAAACGCCTGCGGCGGAAGTGGACGCCCGCATCAGCGCCCAGGAGTTCCAGAACTACCTTCTGGGCGGCTTCGCCGCTGTGATTCTCCCCCTTATTGGCGCATGGCTCTGGGCCTTGGCCACCAGCCGCTCCTACAAGGACCGCAACCGCATCCTGACTGACAAGAACATCACCATCAGCCGGCAGAAGGCCCTGCTCGACAGTGTGAACGCCTCGCTCCATGCCGGCCTCGTGCTGGTGGACAGCCAGGGCCGCGTGCAGATGGAAAACCCGGCCTTCACCGCGCTGGCCGGCCACAAGGACGCCATCGCCCCGGGCACGCCGCTCGTGGAGGTGCTGCCCGGCAAGGTGGCCGTGCAGCTTCTGGGGGACATGGCCGTGGTGCATGACTGCGGCCAGTCGGCCACCGTCGAGGTCGCCATGCCGCCGCTCCCGGACGCGACGCCGGATGCGGACGATGACGGCGACGGCACGCGGCTTTTCCGCGTCACCCTCTATCCCTATGACGCCGACGCCAAGAGCGGCGAACTTGCCACCACGGGCTGCGTGGCCACCTTCCAGGACATCACGCGCTTCCGCCGCAATGCCGAGCGCGCCCGCCAGCGGCAGCTCGCGCTCATCACCGCGCTCGTGCACGCCATTGAGAGCGTGGACCCGAACCAGAACGGGCATTCCGACAGGATGGCCCGCGCCGCCGAACTGGTGGCGGACGAGCTCGATCTCGACAGCCGGGAAAAGGAGACCCTGGGCCTTGCCGCCCGGCTCTCGCAGATCGGCAAGATCTTCGTGCCGCGCGAACTTTTGACCAAGCGCGAGGCGCTTACCCCCGAGGAAAAGCAGGAAGTGCTCCGCGCGCCGGAACATGCGGACAGGATCCTCCACGACCTGCGCTTCGACCTGCCCGTGCGCGAGACCGTGCGCGAAATGGGCGAGCGCATGGACGGCTCGGGCAGCCCGCAGGGCCTGCGCGGCGAGGAGATCTCGCGCGCCGGCCGCGTGCTCGCCGTGGTCAACGCCTTTGTGGCCATGACGAGCCCGCGCGCCTGGCGCGGCGACAAGGGCATGGACCCGGCCGAGGCCGTGCGCCAGCTCTCCAATGATCTGCGCTTCGACCAGGAGGTGGTGGCGGCGCTGGCCCGGGTGGCCGCGAACGCCGCGCCCGGCGGCGCGGACGCAAGCGGGGAAGCGGCGCAGTCATGAGCCGTCCAGCGAAACGTCCGCGGCGCCCCGGGGGGCCCGTGCAGGTGACGCGTGCCAACCTGCCCCCGCTGGAGGACTATCTCGGCTGCGTGCGCCGCATCTTCGAGACCCATGACCTCACCAACATGGGCGAATATGCGCGCCGGCTGGAGGCGGAGCTGGGGCACCTGCTCGACGCGCCGGCCATCGCCGTGTGCGCCAACGGCACCCTGGCCCTGCAGCTCGCCCTGCGGCTGCTCGGACTCAACGGCAAGACGGTCATCACCACGCCCTTCACCTATGTGGCGACCCTCTCGGCCCTGCTCTGGGAGGGGTGCACCCCTATCTTCGCGGACATCGACCCCGAAAGCCTCTGCATGAGCCCGGAGGAGACCGCGCGCCAGCTTGAGGCCCATCCCGAGGCGGCGGGCCTTTTGCCCGTGCATGTCTACGGCAATGCCTGCGATGTGGCGGCCCTCCGGGGCCTCGCGGCAGAGCGCGGCATCCCGGTGCTCTATGACGCGGCCCACGCCTGTGGGAGCCGCCTGGACGGCAAACGCCTCTTCGACTTTGGCTCAGCGGCCACGACGAGCTTCCACGCCACCAAGCTCTTCCATACGGTGGAGGGCGGCTGCGTGGTGGCGCACGACCCGGCCGCCAAGACCGAGCTCGAGCTGTTGCGCGCCTTCGGCCACAGGGGCGACACGCATACCTCGCTCGGCATCAATGCCAAGCTCTCCGAGCTGCACGCGGCCATGGGCCTCTGCCTGTTGCCCGGCGTAGCGGAAAACATCGCCAGGCGCGCGGCCCTCAACGCCGTCTATGACGCGGCCTTCGGCATCGGCCCCGACGGCGCGCCCGGGCTGGAGGGGCTGCGCCGGCCGCGGCTGGCCCCCGGGCTTGAATGGAACAACGCCTACTCCCCCGTCATCTTCCCGGACGGCGAGGCCCGCGCCCGCGTCACGAAGGCGCTCAACGCGCGCGACATCCACCCGCGACGTTACTTCTTCCCGAGCCTTACGCGGCTCCCCTATGTGGAGTCGCCGCCCTGCCCGGTCTCCGAAGACATGGCCGAGCGCGTGCTCTGCCTGCCGCTCTGGGCGGACATGGCGCCGGAGCTGGCCGCCGAGGTGGCGGACGTGACCCTGAAGGCCCTGCGCGGCTGAGCGGGCGGCATGGCGTTGCTCGAGCAAGGTAAGAGCTTTCAATTACTGATACATATTCCTTAAATCCGTCTGGAGCGCAGCGGAAGACGGGTGCTTGTGCCGGAAGGATCCTAAAAAATAAGATTTTTAGGTTCCGGCAAGGAAGAAAAACAATTTCCGAAG
>CAMWVJ010000132.1 GCA_947177645.1 uncultured Desulfovibrio sp. | reverse complement strand
CCGGGCGGGCGCCTCCGGCGCCGACAGGACGGCCAGCGCCCAGGCCGACCTCGTGCGCCGCGTGCCGCCGCACAGCGCCGAGGCCGAGCAGGCCGTGCTCGGCGGCCTGCTCATGCGGCCGCAGCTCATGCACTCCATCGCGGACATTCTCGTGCCCGCGGATTTTTACCTTCCCGCGCACACGGTCATCTTTCGCGCCTTTCTCGAGCTCTATTCCAAGACCGCGCCCATCGACCTCGTTTCCACGGCTGAACAGCTCAAGGCCATGAATGCCCTGGAGGAAGCGGGCGGGGCCGTCTACCTCGCCGACCTCGCGCAGGCCGTGGTCTCGGGCGCCAATGCCGAATATTACGCGGGCATCGTGCGCGACAAGGCGCTCCAGCGCGGGCTCATCGACGTGTGTTCCGGCATCATCGGCAACTGCTACGACGCCTCGCGCGAGGTGGACGCGCTTTTGGACGAGTCCGAGCAGGCGGTCTTCGCCGTGTCCCGGCGCACGGCCCGGCGCGATTTTTCGCCCACGCGCGAGTTGCTGGACAAGGTGTTTGAAAACCTCTCCAAGCTCGCGGACGCGCGGGACGTGGTGACGGGCGTGACCACGGGTTACCGCCGGCTCGACACGCTGACCGCCGGCCTCCAGCCCTCGGACCTCATTATCGTGGCCGCGCGCCCGAGCATGGGCAAGACGGCCTTCGCGCTTTGCATGGCCTTGCACGCGGCCGTGGAGCAGGAGGTGCCCGTGGGCATCTTCTCGCTGGAAATGAGCAAGGAGCAGCTCATGCAGCGCATGCTCGCCGTGTGGGGCAAGGTGGATCTCTCCAAGCTCCGCCGCCCCTCGCAGCTCACCGACGAGGACTGGCAGCGCCTCTACACCGCGGCGGATGTGGTCTCGCGCGCGCCCGTCTATATCGACGACACGCCGGCCCTCTCCACGCTGGAGCTGCGCGCGCGGGCGCGCCGCCTCAAGGCCGAGAAGGGCCTCGGGCTCGTGGTGGTGGATTATCTCCAGCTCATGCGCACGAGCCGCCGCACCGACTCGCGCGAGCTCGAAATTTCGGACATCTCGCGCTCGCTCAAGGGCCTCGCCAAGGAGCTCGACATCCCGGTGGTGGCGCTCTCGCAGCTCAACCGCAAGGTGGAGGAGCGCGGCGACAAGCGCCCCATGCTCTCTGACCTGCGCGAATCCGGGGCCATCGAGCAGGACGCGGACGTGATCATGTTCGTCTACCGCGAGGACGTGTACAAGTACCAGAAGCCCTCGGAGCGGCCGCCACAGGGGGTCGCGGAAATCATCATCGGCAAGCAGCGCAACGGCCCGGTGGGCGCGGTGGAACTCATGTATCTCTCGCCCTACACCTCCTTCGAGACCATGGCGCCCGACTGGACGCCCGGCCCCTCGGAAAGCCGCGTCTGAGCGGCGGTGTGGGCAGCGCCATGAAGCATGTCATCATCCATACGGACGGCTCGTGCCTCGGCAATCCCGGACCCGGGGGCTGGGCCGCGGTGCTCACGCATCCCGACACCGGGGCGCGCCGGGAGCTTTCGGGCGGCTTCAGGCGCACCACCAACAACCGCATGGAGATCATGGCCGTCATCGCCGCGCTCGAGGCATTGAAAGAGCCTTGCGCCGTGGACCTCTCTACGGATTCGCAATACGTGCGCAATGCGGTGGAGAAGGGCTGGCTCAAATCCTGGCGCGCGAAAAACTGGGTCAAGGCGGACAAGAAGCCCGTGCTCAATGTCGACCTCTGGCAGCGGCTGGTGCCTCTTCTGGAGCGCCATGAGGTACGGCTCCACTGGCTGCGCGGCCATGCCGGCCATGCGGAAAACGAGCGCTGCGACGAGCTGGCGCGGGCCTGCGCCGGGCGCCAGGACCTGCCGCCGGATGCGGGCTTTGCGGCCGAGGGCGCCCGCACGTGAGGCTGCCCGCGCCGTCTCCCGGAGTGGGTGGGGGAGCGGGCGGAGGCGCCCGTGGCTGAGCCTGTTTCGTGGCTCGCGGACGGCGCCGCGCTCTGGCATTCCCTCATCTGGCCGCTGTTGCGGCTTTTGCTCGGGCTCGCCTGCGGCCTTCTTGTGGCCAATGTGCTGGAGGCCCTGCACTGGACGCGGGGCCTTGCGCGCCTCGCCGCGCCGCTGGCCCGGGCCGCGCACATGCCGCCCGTGGCCGGCGCGGCCTTCGCCCTGGCCTTCGTGTCGCCGGCATCGGCCAATGCCCTGCTCGCCGGCCGGCGGGACGCGGGCGAGCTTTCGGGCCGCGAGCTCATGCTCGCCAACCTCTTCAACAGCCTGCCCGCCTACCTCGTGCACACGCCGGCCATCTTCCTGCTCACCTGGCCGGTGCTCGGGCTGCCGGCTGTCGTCTATGTGGGCCTGACCCTCGTGGCCGCGGCGGTGCGCCCCGCCGTTAACCTCGTTGTCGGCCGGGCGCTCTTGCCCCCGCCGGGCCAGAGCGGCATGGCCGGCGCCGTTCCCGCGCCGGAGCAGCCCCAGGCCGGGACAGGCCCCCGGCCTGCGCTGGAAAAGGCGTGGCGGCGCTTCCGGCGGCGGCTGCCGAGGCTCGTGGGCTTCACCGTGCCGGTCTACATCCTCATGTACGCGCTCCAGCGGCTCGGCGCCTTCGCCGCGCTGGAGGCGTGGCTGGCCGGCCATATGGACTGGCTCAGCTTTTTGAAGCCGCAGGCCGTGGGCATCATCGTGCTCCATTTCGCGGCCGAGCTCGGCGCGGCCCTCGGCGCTGCCGGGAGCCTGCTTGAGGCCGGCGGCCTCGACGCGCGCGACGTGGTGCTGGCCTTGCTCGCCGGCAATATCCTCTCCACGCCGGTGCGCGCCATCCGGCACCAGTTCCCGGCCTATGCGGGCTTTTTCCGCCCGGCCGAGGCCCTGCGCCTCATCCTCGCCAATCAGGGCCTGCGCGCGGCGAGCATGGCGCTCATGACCTGGCTCTACTATCTCTGGACGCGCTCCTAGCAGGGGGACATATGAACGACGACACACCGCCCGTTGGCGCAAACTTCCGCGAAAACACCGTCACCGTGCTCCTCCAGCCGGAGGAGCGGCGCCTCACCCTGCGCCGGCCCAAGACCGCGCGCCAACTGCTCGAGGCCCTTGGCCTCATGGAAGAGACCGCCCTGGTGGCGCGCGGCGGCGAACTGCTCACGCCGGACCGCCGCATCTGGCCCGGGGACGAGCTTCTGGTGCGGGTGGTGACCTCCGCGGGCTAGGGGAGCATCCGGTCTTTTCAGGCAAAATGGCAGCGCGCCCGCCAGTCGGGCGCGAGCTGCTTCCACGGCGGCGGCGTTGTGCGGCAGATGGCCTCCGCGCGCGGGCAGCGCGGATGAAAGCGGCAGCCGACCGGCGGCGCCAGCGGGCTCGGCGGCTCGCCGCGCAGGGGCGGCGGCAGGTCGTCGAGGCCCCGGCCGCGGGCCCAGTCCCGCTCGCCGGCGGGCATGGCCGCGAGCATGGCCTGGCTGTAGGGATGCGCGGGCCCGGCGAAGAGGCGTTCCGCGCTGGCCTCCTCCACGATCTGCCCCAGATACATCACAAGGATGCGCCGGCACATGAAGCCCACCACCGCAAGATCGTGGGATATGAAGAGATAGGCCGGGCGGAAGCGCTCCTGCGCGTCGCGCAGCAGGTTGAGGATCTGCGCCTGCACCGAGGCGTCGAGCGCCGAGACCGGGTCGTCGCAGACGATGAGGTCCGGCCGGGTGACAAGAGCGCGCGCAAGCGCGATGCGCTGGCGCTGGCCGCCGGAAAAGGCATGCGGATAGCGCTCCCCGGCGCTGGCGAGGCCCACGGCCGCAAGGGCCTCCTCGGCGCGCGCGCGGCGTTCGGCGCGGGGCACGCCGGCCGCGGCGAGCGGTTCGGCCACCGAGGCGCGCACCTTGAGGCGCGGGTTGAGGGACGAGGCCGGGTCCTGAAAGACCATCTGGAGGCGCCCGGCGCTCCAGCTGCCCGCGCCCGCGGGGGGGAGGGCGCGGCCCTCCAGCAGTATCTCCCCGGCATCGGGCCTGAGCAGCCCGCAGACGAGCCGCCCGAGGGTGGATTTGCCGCAGCCCGATTCGCCCACGAGGCCGAGGCTTTCGCCGCCCGCGAGCGTGAAGCTCACGCCGTCCACGGCGCGCAGGGTGCGCGTTTCGCCAAAAAGTCCCCTGCGCACGGCAAAGGAGCGGGCCACGTCCCGCACCTCCAGAAGGGGCGTGTCGGCGCCCGGCCCGCGCTCGCTCACGCGAGCCTGTCCTCTTCCTTGGCGCTGACCCCGGCCGAAGCCATGGTCGCCATGTCGTTGCAGATGGCGGCGGCGCTCTTCACCAGCGGCCAGGCCAAGGCCGCGCCCGTGCCCTCCCCGAGGCGCAGGCCGAGCGCAAGCAGGGGCTCGCCCCAGTCCGGGGTGCCCGCATGGGCGGCCGCGCGCGCCGTCATGCGGCGGATGGCACCCGCATAGCCGGGCTCGGCCGAAACATGGGTCAGGATGGCATAGCCCGCGAAGTCCGGCGCCATGGCAAGCGCCGCCGCGCAGGCCGAGGTGCTGATGAAGCCGTCCACGAGCACGGCCATGCCTTGCGCCGCGGCGCCGCGCCTGGCGCCGCCCATGTCGGCGCTGTCAAAGCCGCCGCGCGCCGCCAGCCGTT
>CAMWVJ010000131.1 GCA_947177645.1 uncultured Desulfovibrio sp. | reverse complement strand
CGAAAGCCGCAGGCCCCCAGCCCGCGCCGGCGCTGCTCTCGGCCCGGCGCATGGCTCCGCGCGTCAGTGCCGCGCCTGTCACCGTCAACCTCTACGACCCCGCAACCGGGCAAGGCTCGGTGTGGCGTGAGGGGGACGCCCCGGCACAGCTTGAGCGCGGCCTGATTACCGAGGCTGCGTGGATGGAGATCTGTGCGCAGAGGGGCGCCGAAACCCATGCGGAGTGGCTCGCAAGCACGGATACCGAGGCCGAGCGCTTTGAGATGCTGCGTCTGGCCTGCGAGGCAAAGCTGACTGCTACGGACAAGCTGACAACGCCGGACTATCCCATAAGCGACGAGGACCGCGCGGCCGTGGGCGCATACCGCAAGGCCATCCGGGAGCTGAACCACCAGCCGGGCGCCCCCTGGGACGGCGGCGGGGAGCTGACCCCGTGGCCGGAAGAGCCTGTGGTCACGAAAGTCCAGGAGGCCTGACGTGCCCCGCGGCCTGCCGCCCTTTCTGGGGCACGAGTGCCCTGTTTGCGGCCATTCCCTTCGCTTTGTGCTGGTGGACGGGCGCTTTGTGTGGGTATGCCCGCTTTGCGGCCTTGTGCGCCGCTGACCTGCGATCTTTGACAATGGCAGAGGGGTTTTAGGATGCAGCCCGGCGGAGCCGCCGCCGGGCTTGGGGCGGGCTGTGCTCCCAGCACGTCGCCCTTGCCCACTCCCGCGCTGGAGGAAAGGTTGACAAGAGCAGCCCTGCGCACGGTGGAAAACTAAATTTTTGAAAAAAACTTTGAAAAAAATATTTACAAACAATCAAAAGGCGCCTATTGTCTTTCCAACGGGGCGGGAAAAGTTCCCGCACGAAAAACAGGAGACAGACATGGGCGCCACGAATATGCCGCAACTGGTGGATGGCTTTATCGAGTTCCCCGGCCGGGACTGGAACCTCCGCGGTGACAAGTCCACCTGGGCGCGCTACGATGCCAAGACGCGCAAGTTGACCATCAACCAGGGCCGGGGCACCATGTCGGACGCCTACGCCAACGAGCTTGGCGAGTTCTGCGAGCGGTTCGGGATCGATTTTTGGGGCCTCACGAGCGGCGAGCGCGTGACCGTCACTGTCGACCCGGCCGTGGCCGTGGAGCTTGAGCCCAAGCGCATAGACGTGCAGGGCGCCATACGCAACAATATTGCCGCGGTGCCCGAGATGACGGCCCTGTGCCAGTCCCTCCCGCCCACAACGCCCGCGGAAGTGCGGGAGATAATGGCCCGCATGGCCTATGCCGTCGACTGGCTGGCAAATGAGCTCTACGAGCGCACGCACACCACCACGCCGGACAAGTGGCGCAAGATGGCCCACGAGGCCTTCCCCGGCATGCCGGGGAAGAAGGGGGCGTAAACATGGCCGAGCAGAGTACACGGGGCGGCGCCCGGCCCGGTGCCGGGCGCAAGCCCGGCCAAAGGGCGGCGCGGCCCAAGGAAGCGCGCCAGGTAACGCTCCGCCCGGAGCTTTGGCAGGAGCTTGACGCCGCCCAGGCGGAGCAATGCCTTTCCCGCGCGGCCATGTTCGAGCTCATGGCCCGCCTGTGGCTGGATTCCTTGCAAGAGGGGGGCGGGGAATGACCCCGCAAGAACTGCTGGCGCAAGTCGGAAAAGCCTTTCCCGGCATCTGGCGCACGGTGGACGAGTTGCGGGCGGATAGGGGCACGGCATTGCCGGACTGGCCCCCGTATGTGTTTTTGCCGGTGGCGGGCTGGTATGCCCTGGCCTGCTCCCTTGCTGGCAAAGAGAGACTGGACGCGGGCGAGCGTGGCATCATGCAGGGTATTTCCTGCGTTGGCACCTGGCGCCCCACGCAGGATATAGTCAGGTTCGACCCGGATGTTTACGAGTCCCTTGCCAAGATGGGCCTGCCCGGAGACCTGCCGGTTGAGATTTTCAAGCGCCTCCCGGCCTGGGCTGTCTATGTCGAAACGCCGGGCCTGGTGCATGATGGCCTGCCGCAAGAGGGCTTTTTCGCCTACCTCGAGCAGGATGTGGAGACCGGGCACGAGGAATTGCGGATATTTTTCAACGGCCCGGCCGCCCCTTTTTACCCGGCTATCCTCCATCTCGGCCCCTGGGATCTCAAGCGCGCCTGCCAGGAGTCCAACGCCTACGGCATAGCCGCCAGTCTGGCACAGGGCGAGCCTGTAGGCCACCTCCGGCCGCTGGTGCCGGACGCGGGCCTGGAAACGGCCCTCAACCTGCTCCTCTACATTTGCGCATATGGCCTGGGAGACCACGAGGGCTGGAGCGCCACAGGCCGGGTTACGTACCCCCCGCAAGTCAAGACCAAGTCAGGCTGGCGCCTTTTCCCGCCCCCCAAGCCTTCCGTGCATACCCTGGGGGCAAGCTATGGCGAGCAGATACGCAAGGGGCGCCACGCCGCCAGGGGCGGCCGCCCGCACTCCGGCCCGCGCCCGCATGTGCGCCGCGCCCATTGGCACGGCTACTGGATAGGCCCCAAGACGCCCCGCCCGGGCGCGCCCCAGGAGCGCCGCTTTTCGCTGCGCTGGCTGCCGCCCATCCCCGTAGCCATGGCCGAGGACGAGAGTTTAGAGGACTAGCGCCGATAATGCCTCCCAAAAGGAGGCATTATGCAACTGCTTTTTCGGGATCTTCTGCATGAGTGGTGGCAGCGCCGGCTGCTTAGGGGCAACGAGACCTACGCCCGCGAGGCGTGGCGCCGCCTGGAGCGCGAGGTGCTGCCCACCTTGGGCGCCCTGCCTGCCCACAAGATAACCCCGCCCATGATCCTTGAGATCTTGCGCGCCATCGAGGCCCGCGGCACGCCCATTGCCTGCCGCAAGGTCAAGAGCCATATCAGTCAGGCCATGCGCTACGGCATAGCTTGCGGCGTGGTTGTCAGCGACCCCACGCGCGACCTTGCCTATGCGCTCACCCCGCACCGCTCCAGGCCGCGCCCCGCGCTTACGGACGCCGCGGCCATTGGCGCGCTCATGGCGGCTGTGGAGCGCTTCCGCCCGCGCCGCCGCGCCCTGTGCCTCAAGCTGGCCGCGCTGACCTGTGTACGCCCGGGCGAGCTGGCCACGGCAGCTTGGACGGACATTTCGTTCGACGACGCGCTGTGGCGTATTCCGGCCGCGAAGATGAAGATGAAACGGCCGCACCAGGTGCCACTCTCCAAGCAGGCCCTGGATGCCTTCCGGGAACTCCATGGCCTTACGGGCAGCCGCTCTCCCTGGTGTTTCCCGCGCCGCGGTGATCCGTCCCGCCCCGAGGGGGCCGGATGCCTGACACACTCCCTGCGCTGCCTGGGCTACGACCGCGAGACCATGACCGGCCACGGCTTCCGCGCCATGGCCGCAACGGTGCTTTCCGAGGAGGGCTGGGCAAGCGAGCTTATTGAGCGCCAACTGGCGCACATTGACCGCAACCAGGTGCGGGCCGCCTACCAGCGCTCTGACCTGGTGGAGGAGCGGCGCCGCATGTGCCAGGCCTGGGCCGATTGGCTGGATCTGCGCACGGCCCGCGCGATCCTTGGGCGCTGACGCAAAAAAAGAGGCCCCGCCAGTGCGCGGAGCCTCTTACAAACATCAACGCAGTTTCAATCCACGCGCCCAGGGGCGCGACAGGCCGCATGCGGCCAAGGGTGTAAACGCCGAAATTGCAATCCACAGCCCGGAAAAGGGGCGACGGCCTATACTATAATGACCCATCGCCCCAAGTCAAGGCAAAAGGGGCCTAGTCGTCAGGATGTGGAGCCCGGAACCCCGCAAGAAACTCCTCGATGGTGGGCACATTCGCCTTTTCCCTGGCCTCCTGTTCTTCGCGTGCTGCTGCGTAAATGGCCTTGATCTGCTCCACCGCCGTGCGGATCTCATCGGTGCATGCGAGCGTATCAAGCCCGGCCACGGCGTCCAGGAGGGCGTTGACCGTGTTGTTGCTGGCCTTGGCGCCCTTGAGGTTCTTCAGGCAGGGGGCGCAACAAACAAATTCTGTGGCCGTGAGGTCTGCGCCGCGGAAGGTGGCGCTCTCAAGGTTGGCATGCAAAAACCGGGCGCGCTCGAGGATGGCGCCGTCAAAATTGGCATAGGACAGGTCAGCGTCCTCAAAAGACGCCCCGCGCAGATCCGCGCCCTCAAAGTTGGCGAACCGTAGGTCAGCGCCGCGGAAGTTGGCGCCATGCAGACGCGCGCCCCGGAAAGTCGAGCCGCGGAGGCAGGAGCGCACCATATTGGCCTGCACCAGTTCAGCGCCGTCAAAGGTTCTGGAGCCGACCATGGTATAGGCCAAATCGAGCTGCACGAGCTGCGCCTGCCGGCCTTCCTTGCCCTTGCTGCTGTACCAAATATCATGCTGGAGCAGAACTTCCTTCATTTCCGCGGAGACGTTGCGGGGGTAAACAATAATTTCGGCGTTGCTGGCGTTCATGGCTTTCTCCTGTTGTTTGTGGGCGGGGCCTTTCCCCCTTCCGTTGAAAACAGAATAAGGCCTTTTTGATTTTTTGTAAACATTTTTTTCAAAGTTTTTTTCAAAAAAAATCAAGTTTCAGGAATTTTCAGGCAGAGGCGGGGGCGCGCCAACGCCCCCACCGACGGCCCGTTAGGGCGGGCCGCCACGGCCCCACGGACGGCTGTGTCACGT
>CAMWVJ010000130.1 GCA_947177645.1 uncultured Desulfovibrio sp. | reverse complement strand
TTTCCACACCCCGGACGGCAAGCTCAAGAGCGTGCCGCAGCGGGGGCTGCCGCATGTGAAGCTCTATCCCGCGCAGCAAAAAGGCCGCGGCGGCGAGCTCATGGCCAAGAGCCTGGTGGCCCGGCTCAAGGATGCCGGCGTCACGCGCATGGGGCGCATCATGCTCACGGACTACCTCGTGCGCGACGGCCGGGTGGTGGGCGCCGTGGGCTTCCACTGCAGAACGGGCGAGGCGTATATCTTCAAGGCCGGCGCCGTCATCGCGGCCACGGGCATGGGCGGCTGGAAGACCTCCTACGGCAAGAACACGCCCACCGGCGAAGGCATGCAGATGGCCTTTGAGGCCGGGGCCGAGCTTCAGGACCTGGAATTCTGCCGCGTGTGGAACATGCCGCGCCTTTTCGCCTGGGAAGGGCAGACCCATCTCTTCCCGCTGGGCGCGCGCTTCGTGAACCGCCTGGGCGAAAACTTCATGAGCCGCTACTCGCCCATCCTCGGCCCCAACACGGACCCGCACTTCACCACCATCGGCATGGCGCTGGAGATCCGCGCCGGGCGCGGGCCCATCATCTTTGACGTGAGCCCGCTGCGCGGCGAGGACATGATCCTGCTCAAGCCGCAGACCGGCTGGCAGAAGCTCAATTATGACAAGCTGTGCAAGCTGGGGCTCGACCTCTTCAAGGACAATACCGAATGGGTGCCGCAGATGACCGTCTCGCACGGCGGCATCCGCGCGGGCATCGACGGCTCGACGGGCGTGGTCGGCCTCTTTGCCGCGGGCACGGCGCGCAGCCTCGAGCCGGGCGTGTATGCGGGTGGCTTCGCCCTCATGACCACGGCGGTCACGGGCCACATGGTCGGCGAGACCGCCGCCGCGTGGCTCAAGGACGCGGACGCGGCCCCGGCGCTGGACGAGAGCGAAGCCATGGCGCGCCTTGACCGGGCCTATGCGCCCCTCGGGCGCACCGGCGCGGACACGCTCACGCCCAAGGAAGTGCTCACCAGGCTCCAGGCCGCCGTCTTCCCCTACGATGTCTCCATCGTCAAGAACGGCCCTGCGCTGGAAAAGGCCCTTGCCGAAATCAGGCGCATCCAGGCCGAGGAACTGCCGCGCATGGCCGCGGCGGATTCGCACTACCTGCTCAAGCTGCACGAAGTCAACGCCATCGCCTTTGTGAGCGAGCTCTATGTGCGCGCCTCGCTGGAACGCAAGGAGACCCGCGCGGGCCACTTCCGCGAGGATTATCCGCACATGGACCCTGCGGGCCCGGCCTGGTTCTTCATCCGCCACGGCGCGGACGGCAAGCCGGAATTCGTGCGCGAGCGCGTGCCGCTTGAAAAGTGGAAGGTGCCGCTCACCCGCTGCTATCAGGACAACTTCAACTTTATGGAGGCCAAGGACGCGCCCAAGGCGTGAGCCGCGGCTCCCGCACCAACAGCCGGCCCAGCGGGCGGCACCACAAGACACAGAGACCCCCCGGCATCCGCCGGGGGTTCTCGTTATGGGCTCCAGGACTCCTGCCGGGCTGCGCCCACCGGGAGATACCGCGCGGCACAGGCCGGTATCCCCTTTCCCTGCATATGACAGACGCTTACCGGCTGCGGGATTGCCCATGCTTTTTGCCGGTTTTCAAACCTTGATGCGCTTCTGCATCTTCCTCGTTTTCCGGCCCCTCCTCACCACCCGGCAGGTCCCCTTCCCGGCTTGTCCCTGAATCGGTGGCCCCCTGTGCGCCATGGCCTCGCGCCAGCCCAGCGCCTCACGCAAAAGACCCCGGCCGCTGCGCGACCGGGGTCTTGCGTTCTTTGCCGCGTGTGCGGCCCGTCAGTTGCCCATGAGCCAGTTCATGGGCGCAATGGACAACTTGGGGAAGAAGAGGAGCAGGAAGAGCATCGCGATCTCCACCAGCAGGAAGGGGATGAGATGCTTGACCAGCTCCACGATCTTGATGTTGCCCACGCCGCAGACCACATAGAGCACCGTGCCCACGGGCGGCGTGATGACGCCGATGCCCAGGTTGAGGATGAAGAGCAGGCCGAAGTAATAGGGGTCGATGCCGGCCTGCTGGATCATGGGGAAGAACACCGGCGCGAAGATCAGGATGTTGGGCGTGAGGTCCATGACCATGCCGATGAGGAACAGGAACACATTGATGCACAGCAAGAGCAGGATGGGCGAATCCATCAGCGGCTGGAAGAGCGCGCCCATCTGCTGCGGGATCTGCGCCATGGTGATGAAGTAGCCCACGGCCGAGGCCGTCGCCACGATGAGCATGACCACGGAGGTCGTGCGCGCCGCCGCGGCGCTCACCCGCAAAAGCTGCTTGATGGTCAGCTCGCGGTAGTAGAGCAGGCAGACCACGATGGCATACACCGAGGCAAAGGCGCCGCCCTCGGTGGGGGTGAAGATGCCGAAGCGGATGCCGCCGAGAAGCAGCACCGGCATGAGGAAGGCCGGGGTGGAATCGAGGATGATCTTGAGCTTTTCCTGGCGCGAGAAGCTGATGGTCTCGTTATAGCCGTCGATGCGCACGATGAAGAACCACACCGCCATGAGGGCGAGGCCGATGAAGATGCCCGGGAACAGGCCGATCATGAACAGCTTGGTGATGGACAGGCCGCCCACCGTCGCGCCCAGAAGAATGAAGTTGGTGGAGGGCGGGATGATGGGGCCCAGGATGGCGCCCGAGGAAATGATGGCGCCCGCGCGGCCCGGCTTGTAGCCCACTTCCTTCATCATCGGGAGCAGCAGGGAGCCGAGCGCCGCCGCCTCACCCACGGAGCTGCCCATGAGGCCGGCAAAGATGACGCTCGAAACGACGGCCGCATAGCCGAGGCCGCCGCGCACCCGGCCCATCATCAACTGGGCCAGCCGGACGACGCGCTGCGAAAGGCCGCCCGCCGCCATGATCTCGCCCGCGAAGACGAAGAAGGGGATGGCCATGAGCGGGTAGTTGTTGGCGCCGTCCAGCATGGAGGTGGCGATGACGATGGGGTCGAAAAAGCCCGAATACGCCATGAGCACCAGGGCGCAGATGACGAGCACGAGGCAGATGGGGATGCCGAAGGCAAGGAAGAGGAAGAGCGTCAAAAGAAAGATGAAAAGTTCCATATCTTCCCCCCTACGCCTTCTTGAATTCGGAAGCGGGGCGCTTCAAAAGCGCGATGAAGTCCCGGATCAGGATGACGAGCGCGGCCGCGGCCATGATGGGCAGGGTGCCGTAAATGAAGGTCATGTTCACGCCCGTGGAGACCGATTCCTGGTCATAGGTGCTCATGACATACTCGACGCCGCCCCAGAGCAGGATGGCCATGACGATGATGCCGATGATGCTCGCGATGACCTCGACGGTCTTCCGCGAAGCGCCGTGGAGCATGTCCACAAACATGTCCACCGCGATGTGCTTGCGCCGGTAGAACGCTTCGATGGAGCCGAAGAAGGTGATGTAGATGAAGAGGAACCTGGCCCACTCTTCGCTCGGGGGATAGCTGGAGGAGAACAGGTAGCGAAGCATGGCATTGTAAAAAACGAGGCCGATCATGCCAAGAAAGATAACGGCGCAAAAAATCTGAAAGAGAAATTCCCCAACGGTATCCTGGTGGGGAGTTGGTTCCGCTTCCGGCACGGTGTCCAGCACCTGTGCGTATTCGGCCGGGTCTCTGGAATTGTCCAGATGTTCCTTGTCGGGCTGTGTTGGCATAATGACCTCATCAACGGATGAACGGGGCATGCCCGGGATTGGTGGATGAAGCGGAACTCTCCGCCAGGACATCTCGGCGGCGCCAGCCGTGCCGCCGGCGCCTGCCAAACGCCGCAAAGCGGGGCCCCGTGCCTGATGCACGGAGCCCCGGCACGAAGGAACTACTTCGCGTAGCGCTTGGCGCTCTCGAGGATTTCCTTGGCGTTGGGCACATGCTGCTTGCTGTTCGGGTCGGTGAACAGGGTCCAGCTGCGCTCGCCGGCTTCGGTCATGTACTTCTTGAGTTCAGGCGTGGGCTCGGTGATCTTGCCCTTGCCGGCGGTGATCTTCTTCTCCGCGTCCTGGTCGGCCTGGACCATCAGCTTCCACACGTCCTCGGCGGCCATTTCGGCGGCTTCGTCGAACCACTTGCGGTCCTGCTCGGGCAGGTTCTTGTAGAACTTGTCATTGATGAACAGGGAGTGGAGCACGAGGATGTGGCCGGTCTTGGTCACTTCGGGGGCGTACTCGTACACGCCGGTGGAGGCGATGTCGCTCAGCGGGCTGTCGCCGCCGTCGATGGCGCCGGACTCGATGGAGGTCATCACTTCCGCGAAGGGCATGGGCTGGCCGGAGATGCCCGCTTCCTTGGCGAAGTTGGTGTAGAGCGGGATGTTGGGCACGCGCATCTTGAGGCCCTTGATGTCATCGATGCTCTTCACCGGGTTCTTGGTGTAGAAGTGGCGGAAGCCCAGGGGGAACACGTTCATGGTGCGCATGCCGGACTTCTCGGTGAAGCCGTCGGTGATGAGCTTGAAGGTGTCGCCCTTCATGGCGCGGTGGGCATGGTCAAGGTCTTCATAGAGCATGGGCGTTTCCAGCATGGCCATGGCCGGATGGAACTTGGACATCTGGGTGCCCGTGGCGCACATCTGGATGGTGCCGCGCTTGGTCTGGTCGATGTACGAGTCTTCCTTGCCGAGCATGCTGTTGGGATAGACCTGCAC
>CAMWVJ010000129.1 GCA_947177645.1 uncultured Desulfovibrio sp. | reverse complement strand
CGGGGAAGCGGCCCCGGCATGAAGCGCTTGCCGCCGTCCGCCTCGATGTATTGGAGGCTCGCCGTCTTGCCGGAAGCATCCAGCACGGGAACCACCAGCCGCCCGTCCTCCTCTTGCCGGAGCCCCGGCATGGGGGGCACGTCCTTGCGCGTCAGATAGGCGTTATCTGCCGGGGCCGGGGACAATGCCTCAAGAATCTTCCCCGCGCGCTGAGCCGCGGCTTTTTGGGCCTTCTCGCGGGCCTCCAGCGCCGCCGCCTTCTCCTTGGCCACGCGTTCCCGAAGCGCGGCCTTCTCGGCAGGGGAAAGGCGCTCGACCTCGTCCGGTTCGTACAGGTTGACGGTCTGACCCTCGCCGCCCTCGTGGTAGTTGATGCACCACAGCCGGGGAAAGTCGTCCAGGTGGAGCCTGTAGCGCCCTGCCTGTCCGTTGGGCTTCTTGGTGGTGCCGCACATGACAAGCGCGCCGGACACGTCCAGCGGCTCAAAGTTCGTGAGCCCGGCAGCCGTGAGCGCCGCCGCGGCCCGCTCCAAAAGCTCCGAGTGGGAAGGCGCGGCCTTGCGCTGGGGCCGGGCATGGGGCATACTGCCTGAAACGAACTTCTTCTCTCTGTTGCCGCTCGGTTCCCCAGCCGGGCGGCGCTTTTTGTCCTCATCCATACCGCCCCCTACATCGCCGCAGGGGGTTGCGCGTTGAACTTGTCCAGCAGCGCGCGGATGTCAGAGACGCGGTAGGCCTTGACGCGCGGCGTAAGGGAGATGGGGGCCGGAAATTCCCCGGACTTGACGCCCTGATACCACCGGGTGGGGCCGATGGGGAAAAGCGCGAGGACTTGCCGGAGCCGCAAGAATCCCGTTTCCGGCAGAGTGGCGGGGGCCGTAACCTTTTTCATAAAAATACCCTCCGAAAGAAAATGAATTTCCTCGGAGGGTATGGAAGGGGCCTACTATTTTGGCCGATTTTCTAAAGATAAAACCGAAATTCTGAAAATCGGTTTATTCTCTCTGTGCAATCGTCTGCAATCCTTTGAGAATTTCCCTAATGGTATCATCCCCCAAGGATAACCCGTTTTTCTGAATTTCGGTTTTTACCCAGCCGGTAAGTGACCTATTCAGGGTGAATACTCCCTTCTCATCGTAGGAAAATGGCATCTTCCCGATATGTTTCAGGAGGGCGTATATAACTTTTTTATAGCTTGCCTCCTTTTTTGCACTGAAACACTCCTCGGTTGTGTCCTCCTGCACTGTGAGAAAGGTAGGCATTTCATCAATCGGTATATCGGTATTTTGTAGCCATTCAAGGGCTTTGTCTGGGCGTATCCTTTTTCTATCCCATGCGCTATGTGATGCACTTTCAGGCGGATTCATAACGCCTATTTCATTGAATGTTATCAACTTATCCTCGCGTATGGCTTGGCATATAAAAATACACCTTGGTTCAAGGCAAGGATAGTTCATATTCCTTAGAACCTGCCTCCCCTCTGCCGTGTCGCTTGTTGCCCTCGATTCATTCAATACCCTTTCCAGCTTGTCCTTGGGGACACCGCACCAGAGTGCGGCAAATTCTGGGATAGTAAAAAGAGAAATACGGTTGATTATGTACGAGCACTTATCAACGTGGCTCATTGCGATGCCTCCTTGGGGCATTCCCTTGAGTGGCCCCCGGCAGGATATGCAAGGTCATATCTTTTCGGCATGGGTAGCTATTCCATGCCTAGCCGGGGAAATCTGAAATCTGTTCTCTGTCCTTCACCGTGTCCGCGCGCGGGTGTGCGGATCTCCCTTCCTGCCCGGTCGAGCGGGGCGCTCGCCCACGGCTTTGCGCAAGCAAAGTCTAGTGGGCTATACCTGCCCCCTGCCAGTGGAATGGCCGGCGGATTCCCTCAGCCCGTCCAGATAGTCCGCCCATGACTCCATCATGGCCCGCCGCTCCGGCAGATAATCGGCATGATTATACGCGGCCCGCACCGCGTTCTTTTCGCCGTGGGCAAGCTGCGCCTCTATCACGTCCGGCCGATAGCCCTGCTCATTGAGCAGCGTGGACGCCAGCCCCCGGAAGCCGTGAATGGACATGGTCTCTTTATCGTAGCCCATGCGCCGCAGGGCATTGAGCAGGCCCACATCCGTGAGGCAGCGCGTGGCCGAAAAGGTGGAGGGGAACGCAAGCGGCCCGTTGCCGGTGAACTCCCTCAGCCCACGAAAGAGGCGCACCACTTGCGGGGCGAGCGGCACCACATGGGGGCGGCGCTTCTTCATCCGCTCGGCAGGAATGAGCCACATGGCGGCGTCAAGGTCGATTTCCGCCCACGGCGCGGCCCGTAGCTCACCGCTGCGGACAAAGACGTACGGGAGGATTTTCAGGGCGTAGCGCGTCACCACTTCGCCGGGATAGGCATCAATTGCCCGCAGGAGCACCCCGATCTCTTTCGGATTGGTGATGGCGGCATGGTGTCTGACAGTGGCCGGGGCAAGCGCTTCTGTGAGCCCGCTGGCGGCATCAGCCTGGACGATACCGGCAAGGCGGGCATAGCGCGTCACCTGTCCGCAGAGTTGCGCCAGCCGGTGTGCCATCTCAAGGCATCCCCGCGCCTCTGTCTGGTGGAGTACCGCAAGGAAGTCAGGCGCGCCCAGCTCGGCAATGGGGCGGGGGCCAAGCTCCGGGAAGATGGCAGCCTCAAGCCTTCCCATCACCTGCCGGGCGTAGCGGGGCGTCCAGCCGGGACTTTTCTTGCTGTGCCATTCCCGCGCCACCGCCTCAAAGGTCTGGCCCTTGGCAATCTCCACCGCCGCCGCTTCCGCCTTGGCCGCCTTCCGTTCTTCGCCGGGGTCGATGCCGCGCCGCAACAGCTCTTTGATTTCCCCGGCACGGCTCCGGGCCTCTTTCAGCCCCACGGCAGGGTAAACGCCCAGGGAAAGCCGCTTTTCCTTGCCCCCAAAGCGGTACTTTATGCGCCACCACTTGCCCCCGGTGGGGGCAACCTCGATATAGAGGCCCTCGCCGTCCGCCAGCTTGTAGCGCTTTTCCTTCGGCTTGGCCGCGCGGATGGCGGTATCTGTCAGCTTGAAAGGCATGGGGGCAACTCCTGAAAGGGGCAACTGCGCCGCCGCAACTTGCCCCCATTGTTGCCCCCGTTTTTCGTGGCTGTCAACGGTTTTCAATGAACGTCAATGAACACTAAAAACAGAAGAAGTCCGCTATGCTCATGGCTTTGCGGGCTTCTTCGCACTTTACTGAAAACTTATTTGGCGGAGGGAGAGGGATTTGAACCCCCGTGGGGCGTGAACCCCAAGTGGTTTTCAAGACCACCGCTATCAGCCGCTCTGCCATCCCTCCGCAGGGCCGGGCGCTCGGCATGTGGACGCCCGGGGCAAAAATGCACGGCGCGCCGCGCTCAGTGGCAGCGGATGCCGTTGAGCAGGTGCGCCATCTTTTCCTTCTTGGTGCGCAGATAGGCCTCGTTTTCCGGGCAGGCCTCGATCTCGATGGGCACGCGCTCCACGATCTCGATGCCGTAGCCGGAAAGGCCCACGATCTTCTTGGGATTGTTGGTCAAAAGGCGCACCTTGCGGATGCCGAGGTCCACCAGCATCTGCGCGCCCGTGCCGTAGTCACGCAGGTCATCGGGGAAGCCGAGCATGCGGTTGGCCTCCACCGTGTCATAGCCCTGGTCCTGCAGGGCATAGGCGCGGATCTTGTTGGCGAGGCCGATGCCGCGGCCCTCCTGGCGCATGTAGAGCAGAACACCCCGGCCTTCGTTCTCTATCTGGCGCAGAGCCGCGCCGAGCTGGCCCCGGCAGTCGCAGCGCAGGGAGCCCAAGGCGTCACCCGTGAGGCACTGGCTGTGCACGCGCACGAGCACGGGCTCCGGCCCGCTGATGTCGCCCTTGACGAGCGCCAGGTGCGTGCCCGGTTCCATCTCGCTCTCATAGGCGTGCACGGTGAAGTCGCCGTACATGCTCGGCAAATGCGCCGTGGCGTCGCGCCTCACCGAGACTTGGCCGCGCTCCAGCTTGTGGCGGATGATGTCCTTGACGGCCACGATCTTGAGGCCGTGCTCCTTGGCGAACACCTCGAGGTCCGGCATGCGCGCCATGGTGCCGTCGTCGCGCATGATCTCGCAGATGACCGCCGCGGGCTTGAGCCCGGCGAGGCGGGCGAGATCAACGCTGCCCTCGGTCTGGCCGGTGCGGGCGAGCACGCCGCCCGCCTTGGCGCGCAGGGGGAAGACGTGCCCCGGCGAGACCAGATCCTCGGGCCGGGCGCCGTCGGCCACTGCCGTCCTGATGGTGGTGGCGCGGTCGGCCGCGGAAATGCCGGTGGAGATGCCCTCGCGCGCCTCCACGGAGACCGTGAAATTGGTGCCGAAGCGCGAGCCGTTACGCTGGGTCATCATGGGCAGCCCGAGCTTGTCCACCAGTTCCGGCGCCAAGGGCAGGCAGATGAGGCCGCGCCCGAACTTGGCCATGAAATTGATGGCTTCGGGCGTCACGTGCTCGGCGGCCATGGTCAGGTCGCCTTCGTTCTCCCGGTCTTCGTCGTCCACGAGAATGACCATCCGGCCGGCCCGGATGTCGGCAACGGCCTCTTCAACGCTGCTCAGGGGCATGATGTCTCCTTCCTTCTGCGCCGGTGCTTCCCGGCACTTTCCCAGCAAAGGTAGGTCCGCCGGGGGACGCTGTCAACGCGCGCCCGCCGCGGCCTCGTCGCCCCCGGAGGCGCGCCCGGGCTGCCCGGCCGGCCCGGAGTGGCCCGTGGGGTCGGCCCGGCGCAGGCGCTGCGAAAGCCGCTCCATATAGTAGTAATAGAC
>CAMWVJ010000128.1 GCA_947177645.1 uncultured Desulfovibrio sp. | reverse complement strand
CCCCCACGCCGACCTCGTGTGGGATCTTGCCCGTGCCCTCCCGGACTTCAGCACCGAGGCCCTGTACCAGAAGCGCTCCTCCCTCGGGGCCATGGCCGGCATGGCTGTCTTCGGTTGGTTTTTGGGCGGCCTCGCCTCCACGGTGCTCGGCTGGCTCGGGCTTGGCGGCGACATCCTGCGGGCCTTCGGCGTGTGGGCCATGTTCTGGCTTTCGGAATACCTGTCGGCCAATCCCCGCGCGCGGCACACCGTGCTCGCCCTGCTCGGCATGGGTGCCCTCGGGCGCTTCGCCATGAGCGCCATGTCGGGCATGCTGCGCCTGACCTCGTGGGGCAGCATCCGCCAGGCCATCTTCGGCGTGGGGCGCCTGCCCAATATTTTCAAGGTCGGCTGGCTGCTCTTCGGGGCCTTCTTCGTGCTCGTCTTTCTCTCCAAAAAGATCACCGCGCTGGACATGACGGCCTTCCGCCATTCCCTGCGCGAGCAGGCCGAGGGCTGCCTGCGCCTCGCGGCCTTCGTGCTCGGCGAGGTGGAAAGCCGCGACGCGGCGCTCGCCGAGCTCCGGGACCGGCTGGACGAAGCCGCCGACGGCGAGGCTCCGCGCCGCGCGGGCGACGCCCTCGCCCGGGATATGCTCGGCATGCTCGACGGCCTCGACCCCGACGCCCGCCGCTTCCTCCTGCAGCGGCTTGCGGCCGCGGGCTACACGCCGGAAAGCACCGGGGAGGACTGGCTCGTCTGGGAGCCGGAGCGCGATGCGGAACTCTATGACACCGTGGGCCTCGTGCAGGAGGGCGACCGCTGCCGCATCCTCCGGCGCGCCATGCGCACGCCCACGGGCGTTACGCGCGGCCTCGTGCAGCGCGCGCCAGAGGCGGCGCCCGGGAAGACGGGAGGCCGGCCATGAGCGCCGCGGCAAAGGCGGTGCAGGAGGGCGCGGGCCGCATCCTCGGCATGGATCTCGGCACGAGCAACACCTATCTCTTCGCCGGCAGCATGGATCGCGCCTCGCGGCCCGAGCCCGTGGTCGTGCCCGGGGTGAGCGACGCCGCGGGCAGCATGGCGACCGCCGTGCTGTATGAGGATGACCGCCCCATCCTCATCGGCAACATGGCCGAGAGCGAGTGCTACGCCAACCCGAAGCCGGGCCGCGTGCTGCGCACCCAGTTCAAGCCCGAGCTCGCCCACGGCGGCGCCGAGGCCCTGCGCTGGATGACGGATTTTCTGCGCCTGCTCGGCGAGGCACTTCCCGGGGGCACGCCGCCCGAGGGCACGAAGCTCTATGTGGGCATCCCGTCGCTCACGCGGGAGGATTTCAGCCTCAATCTCGGCCGCTGCTTTGCGGCGGCAGGCTGGCCCGCGCCGGTCTTTGTGCGCGAGTCGGACGCGGCGCTCATCTCCTCTCTCCAGTCCGGCGCGCTGGACATCGACGACCTTGAGCGGCGGGCGCTCATCCTCGATTTCGGCGGTGGCACCTGCGACTATACGGTGCTCGACGGCGTGGACGCCCTTGCCAACGGCGGCGACCCGCTCTATGGCGGCCGCCTTTTTGACGACCTCATCTATCAGGCCTTTTGCCGCCGCGTGCCGGAGCTTGCGGCCGGGCTTGCGGGCTCGGCCTATGCCTATTTCTTCCACTGGATCGAATGCAAGACGGAAAAGGAGCGCTTTTCCAAGGCCATGAGCGCCGAGGCGGCAGAGGAGGCCCCGGCAGCGCAGGAAGCCGGCGTGAGCCTGCACGCGGTATGGTATGACGCCGAAGGCAGCCGCCGCGACGCCTGGGTGCATGACTACAGCCGCGAGGATTTCATCCGCGATGCGGAAAATTACGCGGCCTCGCCGCAGATGCTCGCCATGCTTGCCCAATATGCGGGCCGCGGCGGCCTGAGCGGCCCGGCGCGCGATTTGCTGGAGGGGCGGGGCATCGGCCTCGTCTCGTGGCTGCGCGAGCTTCTGGGCGGGCTGGAGGGCCGGCGCGAGGTGGGCCGCGTGCTCCTCACCGGCGGCAGCAGCCGCTGGTTCTTCGTGCGCGCCCTGGTGAAGGAGCTGTTCCCCGCGGCCTCCTGCGCCATGAGCCGGCGCACCTATGAGGACATCGCCTACGGGCTCGCGCTCTATCCCGTGCTGGCCGCCTCCCGCGAGCGCGTGGAGCGCCTGCTCAAGGAACAGCTCCCGGCTTTCGCGGCCGAGGCCGCCACGGCCGCGCGGGCGCTGGTGGAAAAGAGCGGCCGGGCGCTGGCGCGCCGCTGCACGCAGCGCATGGTGGAGCGGGACATCATGCCCGCCCTTGAGGCCGCGCAAGGCACGCCCACCACGGTGGCCGAGCTCGAAGCCGCCTTTGAGCGCAATATCCGCGAGGATACAGCCCTGCTCGACATCGTGCGCGAAAAAAGCGACGCCCTGCGCGCGGAGCTTCAGCGCGACCTCTCCCTGCGCTTCCGCGCGTGGCTTCGGGAAAACGGCGTGCTGCTCGTGCCGCGCTTCGAGGTGCCTGCGCAGGCCATCAGCGCGGACTTTTTCAAGGGCCTGAGCGTCAGGCTCTCGCGGCTGGATTCGCTCAACATCATGCGCTTCACCCTGACGGCGGTGTTGCCGCTCCTCGCGGGCACCGCGGCGGCCGGCGCCATCGCGCACACCGGCGAGCCGGTCTCCACGGTGCTCGGCGGCGGCGTGGCCTTTGGGGGCGCGTGGCTGCTCGGCCGGGCCGCGCCCGGCTTTCTGGAAAAGCGCAAGCTGCCCGGTTTTCTGCTCAACGAGAGCAACCGCCGCAAAATCGTGGAGAAAAATTCGGCCTATATCGAAAAGGCCCTCAACGAGGCCTTTGCCGAGGTGCAGGCGGATATTTCCGATGGCATGGAGCGGCGGCTCCGGCATGCGCTGGAATCCATGCTCGGCCGGCTCTCCGTGCTCAACCAGGTGCGCTGCCAGCACTAATTTTTGCCGAAACGCGGGCAGGAAAGCAGAATGAAGGAAGAACTCGTCCTCGGCATCGACGCCGGGGGGACGCATACGGACGCGGCGCTGCTGGCGCTCCCCGAAGCGACGGCCGGGCTGCCGCAGGCGCGCCTTCTGGCCTCGGCCAAGGTCAGCACGCGCCATGAGGATCTGCCCGGCACCGTGCGCACGGTGCTCACGGCGCTCACGGCGGCGCTGGCAGAAGCCGGCCTCGACGCCCCCGCGCTCCTCGGCCGTGTGGAGCGCGCCACCCTCGGCACCACCCTGGCCGTGAACGCGCTGGTGCAGGGCCGGGCGGACAAGGTGGGCCTGGCGCTTGCCGCCGGGCCCGGGCTCGACCCGGTGCATTTCACGTTGGGCGAGCATGTGTGCATCGTGCCCGGGGGCCTCGATCACCGCGGGGTGGAGGTGGCGCCCCTCTTCACGGAGACACTGGCCCAGACCGCGGCCCGCTGGCCCGGGGAGGGCGTTGCCGCCGTGGCCTGCGTGGGCAAGTTCTCGCCGCGCAACCCGGCGCAGGAACAGAAAATGGGCGAAGTGGCGGGGGCAGCCTCGGGCCTACCCGTGACGCTCGGGCACAGCCTTTCCGGGCGGCTCAACTTCCCCAGGCGCATCGCCACGGCCTACTACAATGCCGCTGTGGCGCGGCTCACGGGCGAATTTCTCGACGCCGTGGAAGCGGCGCTCGCCGATGCCGGCGTGCGGGCGCCCGTGCGCCTGCTCAAGGCCGACGGCGGCGCGGCGACCTTGGCTTTCTCGCGCCGCGAGCCCGTGCAGTCCATCCTTTCCGGGCCGGCGGCCAGCGTCATGGGCGTCATGGCGCTCTGGCCCGAGGCCGCCGAAGGGTGCTCGCTTTTGCTCGACATGGGGGGCACCACCACCGACATGGCGCTCTTTTACGAGGGCTCGCCCGTGGTGGACAGGGACGGCATGCTGCTCATGGGGCGGCGCACTTTGGTACGGGCGCTGGCGGCCGTCTCCATCGGCGTGGGCGGGGATTCGCAACTCCGGCCGGAAAGGATGCAGGACGGCAGCCTCGCCGTGCATGTGGGGCCTGTGCGCGAGGGGCCGGCCATGGCCTTTGGCGGCGAGCGGCCCACCCTGCTGGACGCGCTCAACGTGCTCGCGCCGGCCGACGGCATCTGCGGGGACGGCGCCGCCTCCCGCACGGGGATGGAAGCTCTCGCGGCGTCGCTGGGAACCGTGCTGGCGCCGGGCGGGGCCGCCCAGCTGGCGCGCCTCGCCGTGGGGGACGCCTGCGACCAGGTGGCGCGCGCGGCTTATAGCCTGGTCGAAGGCGTCAATGCCCGGCCCATCTATACTCTGGCGGCGCTCAAGGCCGTACGCGAGGCAAGGCCGACGCGGGCCTGCCTCGTGGGCGGGCCGGCGTCGAGCGTGCGCCCCTACCTCGAGAAGGCTCTGGCGCTGCCGGTCGCCATCCCGCCGCATGCCGAGGTCGCCAACGCCATCGGCGCGGGCCTCGCCGTGCCCACGGCCGTGCTGGAAGCCTATGCGGACAGCGGGCGCGGCGTTTACAGCGTGCCGGCGCTCGACCTGCACGAACGCCTCGGCCGCCATGCGACGCTCGAGTCCGTGGCGGAACGCACGCGGGAACTGCTCGAGGAGCGGCTTGCCGCCGAGGGCGTCACCGACGCGGCTGTGGAAGTGGTGGAGGCGGACCTCTTCGCCACCCTCGATGACGGCGGCCGCGGCTCGCGTGACATGCGCGTGGCCTGCCAGGTGCGGCCCGGCATTTCCGCCACTCTTGGCGCCGGGGCCTGAGCGGCGTTTTTTCGGGAAACAAAGCGCCCGGCTTCCGTCAGGGAGGCCGGGCGCCGCTCACTTGTGGGTCCGGGGC
>CAMWVJ010000127.1 GCA_947177645.1 uncultured Desulfovibrio sp. | reverse complement strand
GAGTTTATTCATATCGGGCCTATCACTGTCAGATATTTCAATGAAGGGCCACGTATCCAATCGCTCTTGGATATACCGAAGTTGCTCTTGCGAGCAGCCTTCAAGCCCCAATATCCGCACTTCTTCCTGCGTCAGCATCATCGCCTTTCCTGCTCCCCATAGAGACCAAGAAGCCGAAGGGCATTCCCTCCGGCTTCCTGGCACTCAAATCAATGCGTGCAGCTACTTCTTTTCCGGCCGTTTTTCCGCCTTCTCCGGCTTTTCCTGCGCGGGCTCCCAGAGGGGCAGGCCGCAGGCTTCGAGATAGGCGTTGATGGCCTCGCGGCCACCCACGCTCTCGGCCGTTTCGGGCCAGACCTCGCGCAGGGCGAGGTCGCGCCAGGGGCTCTCGTCCTCCACGGTGGTGATCTTCACGCCCTCGGCCTTGAGCGCCGTCTTGGCCATGGCGTTCATTTCCTTCTGGTACTGGAGCGAAAGCTCCTGCACATGCTGGCCGGCCTCCACAAGGATCTTGCGGTCGGCCTCGGAGAGGCTGTCAAAAACGCCGGCGCCGATGACGAGCGGCTGGAGATTGTAGAGGTAGTGGAGCTCGGTGATGTATTTCTGGCCGGCATCGTGGAACTTCATGGCCCTGAAGCCGCTGTAGTCATAGCACTGGCCGTCCACGAGGCCGTTCTTGAGCGCGTTGCGCGTCATGGGCCAGGCCACGGGCATGGGGATGGCGCCGAAGGCCCGGTAGGTCTTGATCATCACGAGGCTCTGCGGCACGCGGATGCGCAGGCCCTGCATGTCGTCGGGGCTGTCGATGGCGCGCTTGCTGTTGGAGAGGTAGCGGTAGCCGTAATAGGTCCAGGCGAGGATGCGCAGGCCGGCCTTCTCCGCATAACTGTTGAGCAGCTCCGCCGCCTTGCCCGTGGTGCCGCGCACCACGGCCTCCTCGTTGGGGAAGAGATAGGGCAGCGTCACCACGCCGAGGCCGCGCACCATGGGCGCGAGATTGCCCACGCCGCCCAGCATCATGCCGAGCTTGCCCGTCTGCACGCGGTGGAACTGGAAGGTCTCGTCCGCATCCAGGCCGCCGCTGTAGGAGAGCTTGATATTGATCTTGCCCTTGCTGGCCCGGGTCACATAGTTCTTGAAGGCCAGCCCGAGCATGCCCATTTCGGAGTCTTCGGGGTCGCCGATGGCGAAGCTGATGGTCACGCTGCCGTCGGCGGTGGTCACGGCCTTGGCGGCTGCCTTGCCGCCGGCCGCGTGGGCACAGAGGGGCGCGACCACAAAGAGCAGCGCCAGAAGAAGAGGCAGGAAAACTTTGGTACGCATGCAAACCTCGCGCAGGTGGATTCGGAAAGGGTGGGGCCAGTCAGAAAGGAGGGCGGCGGGAAAACCCGCCGCCCGTCCTGCACTTGCTTACGGTGCGGCCACGGTCATCATGTTCGGCAGGAACATGACGAGGCTCGGGAAGACCACCAGGATGACGATGGCGAGCAGGTTGGCGAAGACCATGGGCATGGCCTTGAGGGAGATGATCTCCAGCGACTGGTTGGAGATACCCGAGGCGATGAACATGTTCTCGCCGAGCGGCGGCGTGGAGAAGCCGATGCCGCAGCAGCAGATGAGGATGAGGCCGAAGTGGATGGGGTCCACCCCGTAGGCCGACATGATGGGGAGCAGCACCGGCGTCACCAGCATGATGATGGCCAGCGTCTCCATGAACATGCCGAGGAAGATGAGCAACACCACCACAAAGACCCACACCATGTACACGTTGTTGGTGAAGCTCAGGACCCAGTTGGCGAGCTCCACCGGGATGCGGTACGCGGTGAGCAAATAGCCGAAGGCCGTGGCCGTGAACACCAGCACGAGCACGCGGCCCGTGAGCCACGAGGTGGTGTTCAGCGAGGCCATGAAGGCCTTGAACTTGAGCTCGCGGTGAATGAAGACGCCCACGAAGAGGGTATAGAAAATGGCCACGATGGCGGCCTCGGTGGGCGTGAACAGGCCCGCGTAAATGCCGCCGAGGATGATGAGCGGCGCCAGGATGGACCAGAAGCCGTCTTTAATGGTGTGGAGCAGGTGCCTGAGCGACCAGGAATCGCCGCCCAGGTTGAGCTTGCGGCACTTGAAGTAGTGCAGCACGCAGAGCGAGGCCGCGATGAGGAAGCCGGGGATGAAGCCGGCCATGAACATCTTGGAGATGCTCACCTGCCCGGTGACGCCGTAAATGACCATGGGGATGCTGGGCGGGATGATGATGCCGATGCCGCCCGCCGTGGCCGTGGTGGCGGCCGCGTAGGCCGTGTTGTAGCCGCGCTTGGTCATGGCCGGGATCATGAGCATGCCCACGGCCGCCGTGGTGGCCGGGCCGGAGCCGGAAATGGCGCCGAAGAACACGCACGAGAGCACGGTCGAAATGGCAAGGCCGCCGGGGATGGGCCCAACAAAGGCCTCGGCGACGGCCACAAGTCTTCGTGATATGCCCGATGCCTCCATGAGCGCTCCCGCCAGGACGAAGGCTGGCAAGGCCATGAGCGGGAAGGCCGTGAGCGAGGCGAAGGCCCGCTCGATCATCATCGAGAGGTCGATGTCGAGGATGATGAAGCAGACCATGGTGCCCACGCCGAGGGCGACCATGATGGGACAGCCGATGAGCAGCAGGGCGAAAAAGACGGCGAAGAGCAGGCCGCCGATGCCCATGGGGGTGAGCGCTTCCATCAGGCAGCCCCTCCTTCTTTGCCGCTGTCTTCAAGCAGGGCGCTCTGGCTCTGCTTCACCGCTTCCTGATCCGGGTCGGCGATTTCCTGCTTGAGGATGAACTTGATGTAGTTCACCTGCAGGATGCGGATGGCCATGAGCGTGAAGCTCAGCGGAAAGACCAGGTAGACGTAGCTCTGGTCCCAGTCGAGTGCCGGTGTGAAATAGGGAAATTCGCGCAGATCCAGTACCGCGAGGTAGCCCTGCCAGGCCATGATGAGGCTGAAGGCCAGCCAGATCATGTCGCTGATGAAGAGCAGGAGGTTCGCCACCCACTTGGGGGCCTTGGCGAACTGGAGCGTGACGCGGTTGAGCGCGCACAGCCGGGTGGCGTAACAGGCGCCGAAGAGGATGAACCAGATGAAGGCGAAGCGCGCGATCTCTTCCGTCCAGGGGAGCGAGGCGTCCAGGAAGCGGAGGATGATCTGGATGAAGACGACGACAACAAAAAAGACCAGCAAAAACTGGCAGAGATAGCTTTCAAAATGATCCATGAAAGCCAGAACAAACTTCTTCACGCCGAACCCCCCAGGCTGACAGCCGGGCGGGCCCGGCATCTGTTGCCAATGTGCGCGTGAATGGCGGCAGGGCCGCAAGGCGGCCGGACCCCGCAAAGAGCCCGGCCGCGGAGAATCGTGAGCCTAGTTCTGCCAGGGCTCCTTGCCCATGGCCTTGAGGTAGTCGTTGATGGCGTCCTTGCCGCCCACAAAGTCGGCCATTTCGGGCCACACCTTGTCATAGGCGGCCTTCTTCCAGGCTTCCTCGTCCTCGAGCATGTCGACCACGAGGCCGCCCGCGATGAGGGCGTCCTTGGCGGCCTGGGCGTACTCCTTCTGATACTTGAGCACGGCTTCCTGCGCGAACATGCCGCCGTCCACAAAGATCTTCTGGAGCTCGGGCTTGGTCTTCTTGTAGACGCGCTCGCTCATGACGAGCGGCTGGAGCTGGTAGGTGTAGTGCACCTCGGTGAGGTACTTCTGGTTGGCTTCGTTGAACTTCATGGCCTTGAAGCCGATGTAGCCGTAGCACTGGCCGTCAACCACGCCCTGCTGGAGAGCCGTGAAGGTCTCGGCCCAGGAGATGGGGGTCGGGCTGCCGCCGAAGGCCTTGTAGGCGGCGATGAGCACGGCGCTCTGCGGCACGCGGAACTTGAGATCCTTGATGTCGTCGAGCTTCTTGATGGGATGCTTGGAGTTGGAGATGTAGCGGAAGTCGGTGTAGGTCCAGCAGAGGATGCGGAAGCCGGCCTTGGTGGCGTAGCTGTTGAGCAGCTCGGCGGGCTTGCCATTGGTGCCCTTCACCACTTCGTCAAGGTTCTCGAAGAGATAGGGCAGGGTCAGAAGGCCCAGCTTCTTCTCGAAGGGCACGAGGTTGGCGATGCCGCCCACGGCGAAGGGCAGGGTGCCCTTTTGCACATTGCGGAAGGCCTCGCTCTCGTCGCCAAGGGCGCCGGCGAAGAAGAGGTCGATCTGCACTTCGCCCTTGGTCTCTTTCTCCACATAGGCCTTGAAGGCCAGCGCGGCCACGCCCTGCTCGGAATCCTCGGGGTCGCCCACGGCGACCTTGTAGTTCACCGCCGCCTGGGCGGACACGGTGAGCGCGAACAGGAACGCCAGCGTCAGGACACACAGTTTCTTGAAGCTCATACACCCTCCTGAAGTCAATGATGGAAATCCCTTACTTCTCTGCCTTTCGGTTAGCATTTTTTTTCACGGCTTTCAAGCGCGATGCCCCGTAAAGGCAGCTTCCCCCAATGCCTCCTAGCCGCGCAGCATGGCGAGCAGCTTGTCCAGGCTCGCCGCCGCGTCGCCCAGCATCATGACCACGCCGGGCTTTGAGTAGAGCGGGTTTTCCACGCCCGCGTAGCCCGGCTTTTCGTCATAGTTGCAGATGATGACGCCCTTCGCCTTGTCCACGTCGAGGATGGGCATGCCGTAGATGGGCGTGCCCTCGGCCGTGTTGGCCGCAGGGTTCACCACGTCGTTGGCACCCACGATGACCACGAGGTCCGCCTCCGGGAAGAGCGGGTTCACCGTGTCCATCTCGAGCAGGTGCTCGTAGTCCAC
>CAMWVJ010000126.1 GCA_947177645.1 uncultured Desulfovibrio sp. | reverse complement strand
CATCGTCATCTACGGCAATTTCAACCAGCTGGGAGACGGCTTCACCATGGAGACGCGCCTCGTGCCGGTCTACAAGGGCGAAGCCGTGCCCGCCTCCTTCGAGCGCCAATCCATGCTGGCCCTCGGCGAATGCGCCCAGGCGCTGGCCACGCGCGCCTCGTCCATGGCCGCGCCGGCGCAGGCCGCGCCCGAAACTCCCCAGGCACAGCAGGCCTCGTCCGGCAACGGCTTCGTGCCCATGGGCGCGCCCGCCGCGGCCGGCGGGGGCCTTTCGGACGTGCAGGTGCGCGGCATGAACGTGCTCGACCCGGACACGGTGCTCATGCGGCTCACCATCCGCAAGGGCGACACGCCGGACGCACACGCCATCAACGAAGAAGTCAAGCGCATCTGGGACATGGGCTATTTCAGCGACGTGCAGGCCTCCCTCGAAGGCAATGTGCTCGTCTTCACCGTGGTGGAAAAGCCGCGCATCGACAATATCCTCGTCGAGGGCTCGCATGAGATCGACGCCGAGGATGTCATCGCGGCCATGGGCACCAAGCCGGGCAGCGTGCTCAACGAGCAGATGCTTTCGGACGACCTGCAGAAAATCGCCGAGCTCTACCGCAAGGACGGTTTCTATCTCGCCAAGGCCAATTACCGCCTCCAGGACAGGCCCGGGGGCCGCGGCGCCGTGCTCGTCATCACCGTCAACGAGGGCAACAAGCTCTATATCAAGGAAGTGGAGATCGAGGGCATCAAGGAGCTCGACAAGAGCGACATGGACAAGTACCTCGCGCTCAAGCCCCGGGGCATCTTCTCGTGGATCACGGGCACCGGCGTGCTCAAGGAGGAATATCTCGAGCGCGACACCAACGCAATCGCGGCCTATGGCCTGAACCAGGGCTTCATCGACATCCAGGTCTCCGCGCCCGAGGTGGAATACAAGCCCGACGGCATCTACGTGAAGTTCGTGGTGCACGAGGGTCCGCGCTACGCCGTGCGCGACGTGAAGTTCGCCGGCGACATCATCGACAGCGAGCCCAACATGCTCGAGGTCGTCCAGATGGACGACTGGAAAAAGGACAACGAGTACTTCTCGCTCACGGTCATGCAGGAGGACAGCAAGCGCCTCACCGACCACTACGCCGATTACGGCTATGCCTTCGCCGAGGTCGACACCAAGCTCATCAAGGCCGAGGACGGCAGCCCCTTGGTGGACGTGGGCTATCTTGTGGACAAGAAGCAGAAGGTCTTTATCCGCCGCCTCTCCGTGGAGGGCAACACCAAGACGCGCGACAACGTTATCCTGCGCGAGATGCGCCTCGGCGACGGCGACCTTTACGAGGGCGCCAAGCTGCGCCGCTCCACCGAGCGCCTGAACCGGCTGCGCTACTTCTCCGCCGTGGACATGGAGCTGGTGCCCACGGGCAACGAAGACGAGGTGGACCTCAAGGTCAAGGTCAAGGAGGCCAATACCGGCGCGCTCATGGGCGGCATCGGCTATTCAACGTATTATGACGTGGGCGTGACCGCCTCCATCATGGAGCGCAACCTCTTCGGCCGCGGCTACTGGCTCCAGTTGCAGGGCTTTTTCTCGTGGCGGCGCACCTCGGGCGTGCTGTCCTTCACCAATCCGCGTGTCTACGACACGGAGCTTTCCGTCGGCAACGACCTCTACTATACCCACGACTACTGGGACGACTTCACCAAGGATACGCTCGGCGACACCATCCGCGCCTCCTACCCCATCGGCGAATACACCACCGTGGGCCTCGCCTACCGCCTCGAGCGCTACGAACTCTATGACGTGGACGAATGGGCCTCGCCCTATATCAGCGACTACAAGGGCACCAACTGGACGAGCGCCCTCTCGGGCCGCATCCTGCGCGACACCACCGACCAGCGCGACCGCCCCACCCGCGGCACCATCGCGCGGCTCTGGGGCGAATACGGCGGCGGCATCCTCGGGGGCACGGACGACTTCATCAAGGCCGTGGCCGACTGGCAGGGCTTCTGGTCCTTCAATCCCGAAAACACCTTCCACCTGCGCGCGCGCCTGGGCGGCGTCTTCCAGAACGGCCCGAACCCGGTGCCGGTGTTCGAGCGCTTCTGGATCGGCGGCATGGACAGCATTCGCGGCTATTCCTATTCCGACCTTTCGCCGCGCGACTACAAATATGACGGCGAACAGATCGGCGGCGACCGCATGGGCGTGCTCAACGTGGAATATATCTGGACCTTCCAGAAGGATATGGGCCTTGCCATCGTGCCCTTCTTCGACGGCGGCTTCAATATCGACCAGAAGACCATGGGCGACGACCTCAACAAGTACATGGTGGCTTCCACGGGCCTGGAACTGCGCTGGCGCTCGCCCATGGGCGATCTGCGCATCGCCTACGGCATCCCCCTCGTGCAGGATTATGACGGCGAGCGGGAGTCCGGGAGGCTCGAATTCAGTATGGGCCAGTTCTTCTAGAGATGTGATAGAATTGTTGTAGAAAAATTCTAGAGTTCTTCAAGAGAGCTCAGATATTCAAAAATCGTCAAAAAAGCCGCTGTGGTAGCCACGGCGGCTTTTTTGGCATATGCTATGCTTCAGTACTACGGTGCGGCACATCTTGCCCTGCCCTTAAGCGCGGCCCCGATTGGACGATAATCCCAGCAGGTGCATGTGCGCCTCTCCGCCACGCCGAACACCGAGGATCGCAGTGAGCGCCAGCGATACCGCCAAACCCCGACACGAAAAGGCCCTTTCCCGGCGCCTTGCGCCGCCGCTGGCCTTTGTGCTGGCCATCTGCCTGCTGGTCATCTGCTGCTACGATTCAGGCTACAGCGGCCTCCCCCCCACGGAAAAACGCTATGCCGCAGCCAAGGCCGGCATTACGAATCTCAAGCGCGATGAAAAAAACAGCAAGCTGCGCGAACCGTGGGAAAAACTTGCCGGCGAATTCCGCTCCATTTACGAGGCCGACCCGGCCTGGCCCAACCGGCCCGCGGCCCTCTTTCGTGCCGCCGAGAGCCTGGAGGAGCTGGCAAGCCGCTCTTTCGCCAAGTCCGATGCGCGCAAAGCGGTGGAGTGTTATGAGAGCCTTGCGCTGCGCCATGCCGGGAGCCGGCTGGCCGATGACGCGCTCTTCCGCGCGGCGCGCCTGCGCGCGGCCTGGCTTCGGGACGACAAGGGCGCCCTCGCCCTTCTGGCGCGCCTGAAAAAGCAATATCCCAGGGGCGACATGGTGGCCGAGGCCACGGCACTCGAAAAGGCCATCAAGGCCTCAGCCAGCGGCCGCACCGCGCCCGAGGCCGTTGCCGCCGCCTCGAAGCGCGAAGCGAAGGAAGACCTGGATACCGCCGCGCCCAAGACAACGGCCCCAGCCCCAGCTGCCACAAAGGGCACCGATCTGCCCCTCCGCTACCGTGCAGCCAAGTCCCGCATGACCGCCCTGCGCAGCGACCCGGTAAAGACCTGCTGGCGCCAGCCCTGGGAAGACCTGCGCGAGGAATTTCTCGCCATCTCGCAGGGCGGCAAGAAGCAGCCGCTGGCCGCCGGCGCGCTCTTCCACGCCGCGGCCTGCCAGGAGGCTCTTGCCCGCTGCTCAAACCTCACCGCCGATTTCAACCAGGCCCAGAAGCTCTATCAGGACGTGGCCAAAACCTATCCTGCCAGCTCTGTGGCCGATGACGCGCTGCTGGCCGCCGCGCGCCTCCACGCCGCCCGCGCCTCGGGCCGCGAAAAGGCGCAAGACCTGCTGGACACGCTCCTCGCCGACTATCCCAAGGGCGACATGGCCCCGGAAGCGCGCCGCATCAGGGCCACTCTTGCCGAAGACGCGACCCGAGCCAAGGAAGCTCGGCGCGTGAGGCAGACGCCCGAGTTGCAGGTGCTCTCCTGGGATTCGCCCAATCGCAACCTCGTGGAGATCGTGCTCGAGCTGAGCGCGCCCGCCAAGTTCACCGCCCGCCGGGTGGAGAGCGCCAAGGGCGCGCCGGCCCGCCTTGAGCTCGACCTCGAGGACGCGCGCGTGGTGAGCGATGTGCGCAAGGGCGTCACCGTGCAGGGGAGCCTCCTTCAGGCGGTGCGCGTGCGCGACCGCAAGGAGGGCGGGGCCTCGCTGCAGTTCGATTTCCGCGAAGTGCGCCACTTCGACACCCGCAGCGAGGACGACCCGTACCGCATCGTGCTCAGCGTGGCCGCGGGCAAGGCCAGCCTGCCGCACAAGGCCAAGAACAGGAGCCAAGGCTTCGCGGAGGCCGATGACGCCGCCCCGCTGACGCGCAACGCCGCCTTCAGGCCGCGGCAGGTCTCCAACATGGCGAGCCAGCTCGGGCTCACGGTGCGCAAGGTCTTCATCGACGCCGGCCACGGCGGGAAGGACCCGGGCACGAGCCATAACGACATCCTGGAACGCATGGTCACGCTGGATGTGGCCCAGCGCCTCGGGCGTCTGCTCGAAGCCAACGGCCTCGAGGTCGCCTACAGCCGGCGCAAGGACATGGCTGTTTCCCTGAGCGAGCGCACGCGCAAGGCCAATGCCGAGCGGGCCGACCTCTTCGTGTCCATCCACGTCAATGCGAGCGAAAACGCGCAGATCAACGGCTTCGAGACCTATTATCTCGACCTTGCCAGCAACCCGCAGGCCGCGCGCGTTGCCACGCTGGAAAATGCCGGCAGCGACCGCCGCCTCAGCGACATGCAGTGCATGCTCGCCGACGTGATGCTCAACGCGCGCGTGGAGGAATCGCGCCGCCTCGCCGCCGACATCCAGCGCCTCTCCCTCTTCCGGCTCAAACGGCGGGAATACGAGGTGCGCAACAATGGCGTGAAGTCCGCGCCCTTCCATGTGCTT
>CAMWVJ010000125.1 GCA_947177645.1 uncultured Desulfovibrio sp. | reverse complement strand
CATCTGGGGCGGGGGCCGGGCGCGAAACGACGGGCCTTTCTGCCGGCGCCGGTCGGGCCGGCTCCTCGGTGGAAAGGCGCCCCGCCTCCAGCCACGCGCGGCCCCGGCACCACGCAGGGACAGTCTCCGGCCTGTGCGAGGCCATGATGACCGTGCCGCGCTCCGCATAGGCTTCAAGCGCCTCGGTGAAACGGCACCGGTGGGGGGCGTCGAGGCCGTCCAGGCATTCGTCCAGCAGCAGCAGGGCCGGCTCGCGCGCCAGCGCCGCGGCCAGAAGCACGAGGCGGAGCTGGCCCTGCGAGAGCTCGGGGAGCAGCCGGGGGAGGAGTTCCGCACAGCCGAGGCTTTCAGCGGCAGCCCGGGCGCGGGCTTCGCAGACTTCCTCCGCAACGCCGAACTCGGCGCCGGCGATGGCGCCCATGCTATATTCCAGGCCGGTCATGTAGGGCGCGCGGCGCTGCCACACTTCCTGCACGGCCGGGGAAACAAGCGCGCACAGGCTGCGGCCCACGATGGGCGAGGTCTCCATATCCCCGGCACCGCGCCAGAGGATGCGGCCGCCGGCGGGCCAGAGCTCGCCCGCCACGAGGCGCAGCAGGCTCGACTTGCCCGCGCCGTTGGGCCCGAAGAGCGCGCAATGGCCGCCGGCCGTGACCTGCCAGTGGATATTCCGAAGCACGGGATGCTTACGCTCCGGGTCGCCGGGGAGGAAGCAGGTCACGCCCTCGATGCTGACGAGAAGTTCCCCGGGCTTCATCACGCTCAAAACGGGACGAGGCTGCGGCGGCCGCGCTCAAAGACGGCGTGCTGCGTGTAGCCGAAGCGCCGGGCATAGTCGGCGAGGCGGTCGAAGTCGCGGGCCACGTCGCGCACGCTGTGGGCGTCCGAGGCGAAGGTCACGGGGATGCCCAGCCCCGCGGCAAGCTCCATGATGGGCGGCGCGGGATAGATCTCGCGGCAGGCCTTGCGCAGACCCGCCGAGGAGACCTCCATGGCCATGCCCGTGTCGGCCAGGGCCGTGAGCGCCCGGCGCACCTGCGCCCGGCTCTCCGGCCGGGCGAGCCACCCATGGAAGCGCTCCACCGAGAATATCTTGATAAGGTCAGGATGCGCGGCGATCTGGAAAAGCCCGGAGGCGAGCATGGCCTCCCAGGCCGTGAAATAGGCCGCATACCAAGCGTCGCACTGCTCCGCATCCGCGTCGCGCCATGGCTCGTCGCCGTCGTCAAAGCCCCAGTGCCCGAGAAAGTGGACGCTGCCAATGAGGTAATCGAAATCCGCGGCTGTGCAGGCCTTGCGGATGAAGGCCTCCTCGCCGTCGAGCCAGTCCATTTCCATGGCGAGCAGGGCGCGGGGCTGGCCGGGCTGCGCGTTGTCGCGCAAGGCGCGCACCTCCCGGAAATAGTCCGGGAGGTGCGCCTTGAGCTGGTCGCGGTATTCGCGGCGGTAGGTGAATCCCTCGGGCCTTGGCGAGTGCTCGCTGAAGCCGATGATGTCGAGCCCTGCCGCGGCGGCCGCAGCGTACATGTCCTCCGGGCTGTCCGCGCCGTGCGAATAGCGCGTATGGGTGTGCAGATCCGCCGTGATCATTGGATGTGCTTGGTTTTGTTATGCTTTTACGTTGGCAGTGCTGCCGTGCAGTGTGGGAATGCCGAAATTATCCGTCAAAAACAGCCTTTTTGCTGCTGGCTGCGTCAGAGAAAAATTTCCTCGGTCGAGTACTTGAGTACACTCCCTTCGGAAATTTTTATCTTCCTTGCCAGCAGCAAAAAATCTTATTTTTTAGGATTCTTCCGGCACCAGCACCCGTCTTCCGCTGCGCTCCAGACGGAATGAAGGAATTTCCCTCAACTGCCTTGGTCACATTTTTTACGCTCATTTCCCCCCGAGCCGGCGCACGATCTCCTGCGCGGCCTTGCGGCCCGCGCCCATGGCGAGGATGACCGTGGCCGCGCCCGTCACGATGTCGCCGCCGGCGAACACATTGGGGATGGAGGTCTCGCCCGTTTCCGGGTCCGCCTGGATGTAGCCGCGCTCGGTGCGCGCGAGGTCCGGCGTGGCGTCCAGGAGGATGGGGTTGGAGCGCGTGCCCAGGGCCACGATGGCGAGGTCGGTCTCAAGGTCCTCCACCGCGCCTTCCACGGGCACCGGCCGGCGCCGGCCCGAGGCGTCGGGCTCGCCCAGCTCCATCTTTTGCAGGGTCACGGACTTGAGGCGCAACTGCTCGTCGCCGTTGAATCGCAGCGGCGCGGAGAGCAGCGCGAACTGGACGCCCTCCTCGGCCGCGTGCTCGATTTCCTCGGCGCGTGCCGGCATTTCCGCGCGGGTGCGGCGGTAGACGATGTGCACGCTCTCGGCGCCCATGCGCAGCGCCGTGCGCGCCGCGTCCATGGCCACGTTGCCCGCACCGAAGACGGTCACATGCTTGCCCGGGAAGGGCGGGGTGTCGTGCTCGGGGAAGTCGTAGCCGCGGCCGAGGTTGATGCGCGTCAGATACTCGTTGGCCGAGAACACGCCCACAAGGTTCTCGCCCGGCACGCCGAGAAAGATAGGCAGCCCCGCGCCCACGCCGATGAAGACCGCGTCGTGGCTCTTGCGAAGTTCCGCCACGTCCACGGTGCGGCCGCCCACATGGTTGAGGTGGAAGCGGACGCCGAGCTCGCGCAGGCCGGCGATTTCCGCCGCGACCACATCCTTGGGCAGGCGGAAGGCCGGGATGCCGTAGACGAGCACGCCGCCCGCCTCGTGCAGGGCCTCGTACACGTCCACCTCAAGGCCGGCCGCGGCGCAGATGCCCGCGCAGGTGAGCGAGGCCGGGCCGGAGCCGATGCAGGCCACACGGCCTTTGGCGTGGCTCTCGCTCGTCTCGGCCGGGCAGGAGTCCGGCGCGGCGGCGCAGGCGGCGAGATGCGTGTCGGCCACGAAGCGCTCCAGCCGGCCGATGGCGATGGCCTCGCCCTTGGCCTTCAGGATGCACTTGCCCTCGCACTGGTTCTCCTGCGGGCACACGCGGCCGCAGACCGCGGGCAGGCTGTTGGCCGTGCGGATGATCTCGTAGGCGCGCTCCACATTGCCGGCTGCCACCTCGCGGATGAAGTCGCGGATGGGCACTTCCACCGGGCAGCCCTTGACGCAGGTGGGGCGCTTGCACTGGAGGCAGCGCGAGGCCTCGGTGGCCGCCATGTCGCCGTTGTAGCCGAGGGCCACTTCCTTAAAATTATGGCGCCGCTCCGCCGGGGGCTGGCAGGGCATTTCCACGCGCGGGGCGACTTTTTTGGCGGAAGATTCAGTTGCCATGGGGCTGCTCCTTCCTGTAGCGGTCATAGGATTCGGCCTCCTGCTCGCGGAAGGCCGCGAGCCTGCGCCGAAGCTCGGGGAAATCCACCTGATGCCCGTCAAATTCCGGCCCGTCCACGCAGGCGAACTTCGTCTTGCCGCCCACGCTCACGCGGCAGGCGCCGCACATGCCGATGCCGTCCACCATGATGGGGTTGAGGCTCACGGTGGTGGCAACGCCGAAGGGCCGCGTCACGTCGGCCACGGCGGCCATCATGGGCACGGGCCCCACGGCCACCACCTCGCCCACGCCGCCGGCCTCAAGGCGCTCCTTGAGGGGCTCGGTGACGAGGCCCTTGCGGCCGTAGCTGCCGTCGTCCGTACAGACGACAAGCTCGTTCACGAAGCCCATGAGTTCCTTTTCAAAGAGCAAAAGCGACTTTTCGCGCGCCCCGATGACCGCCACCACATGGTTGCCCGCGCGGGCGTGACCCTTGGCGATATGGTGCATGGCCGCGATGCCCGTGCCGCCGCCCACGCAGATGACCGTGCCGACCTTCTCGATTTTGGTGGGGCGCCCCAGCGGCCCGCAGACATCGAGGATGCTGTCGCCCGCATCAAGCGCCTCCAAAAGGGCCGTGGACTTGCCGAGCACGAGGTAAACGATGGTGATCTCGCCGCGGGAAGGGTCGGTGTCGGCGATGGTGAGCGGGATGCGTTCGCCCTCGGGGCTCATGCGGAGCATGACGAAATGGCCCGGCCGGGCCTTGGCCGCGATCTCGGGCGCGTGGAGCACGAGTTTGCTCGTCTTGCCGGGGATCAGGCGCTCCTTGCGCAAAATGGGTGTGGGCATGGTGTCCTCCGCCTCGGGTGATGGCCGGCGCGGGGCGACCCGCGCGGCCGTGTTGCCGGAGCATCCGGCATGGTCGAGCATAGGCGCGAACCATGCGGCTGGCAAGCGCCGGGCGCGTCCCCTCCCCGATTGCTTCTCTGTGAAAAATGGGGCATACTGTCCCCGACCTGTTGTTGAGGATACGCCCGCGCGGACGCTGTGCCCTTCGCGCGGCTCTTGTCATTCCCTCTTGTGACACAAAACGAGGAGGATACCATGGCTCAGGACTATTTCCGCGCCCTGCGGGACGTTGCGCTGGTCATCAACTCCAGCCTGGAACCCAAGGAAGTGCTCCACAAGATCACCGAGCAGACCGCCAAGACCATGGGCTGCAAGGCGAGCACCATCCGGCTGCTCGACAGCACGGGCCGCTTCCTTTTGCCCAGCGCCGCCTGGGGCCTTTCGGCCAACTACATGCGCAAGGGGCCTGTTGAGGTCAAACGCAGCGGCATGGACGGCGAAGTGCTGGCCGGCAAGACCATCCACCTGAAGGATGCCGCCGCCGACGGCCGCTTCCAGTATCCCGAGTCGGCCAAGGCGGAAGGCCTCGTCTCCGTGCTTTCCGTGCCGCTCATGGCCGACGGCAAGGCCATCGCCCTGATGCGCGGGTATTCCGACGTGGAGCGCGAGTTCACCACCGACGAGGAGACCTTCATGGAGGACGTGGCCGCCATCTCCGCC
>CAMWVJ010000124.1 GCA_947177645.1 uncultured Desulfovibrio sp. | reverse complement strand
GGCGCGCCTGCCTTGACCGCAGCGCGGCCACGGAACCTGCCAGCGGCGCCCTGCTCCATGTGGATGCGGACGGCGCCCGCGCCCGCGCCGAGGAACTGGACGCCAAGGGCCCCCGGCCCCACCAGCCCCTGTGGGGCGTGCCCGTGACCGTCAAGGATGCGCTCTCCACCAAAGGTATCCCCACCACGGCGGCCTCGCGCATCCTCGAAAACTTCGTGCCGTTTTACGACGCCTTCGTAGTGGAGCGCCTGCGCACGGCGGGCGCCATCCTTCTCGGCAAGGCCAATATGGACGAGTTCGCCATGGGCTCCTCCACGGAAAATTCCGCCTTCCAGCCCACCCGCAACCCGTGGAACACGGGCCGCGTGCCGGGCGGCTCGTCCGGCGGTTCCGCCGCCTCCGTGGCCGCGCGCCAGTGCTTCGCCTCCCTGGGCTCCGATACGGGCGGCTCCATCCGCCAGCCCGCCGCCTTTTGTGGCTGCGTGGGCCTCAAGCCCACCTATGGCCGCGTGTCGCGCTACGGCCTCTTCGCCTTCGCCTCCTCGCTCGACCAGGTGGGGCCGCTCACGCGCACGGTGGAAGACTGCGCCCGCGTGCTCACGGTCATCGCCGGCCACGACCAGCGCGACACGACCTCCGAGCCCAGGCCGGACGAGGACTTCACCCGGGCCGTGAACGATGCGGGCGACAGCCTCGCCGGCGTGCGCCTGGGCGTGCCGCGGGAATTTTTCGGCGAGGGGCTGGCGGACGAGGTGCGCGAGGCCTGCGAGGCCGCTCTTGAACGGGCGCGCGAGCTCGGGGCCGAGCTCGTGGACGTGCAACTCCCGCCCACGGACATCGCCAGCGCCACCTACTATATCATCGCCATGGCCGAGGCGAGTTCCAACCTCGCGCGCTATGACGGCGTGCGCTACGGGCGGCGCGCGCCCGATGTGCATACGCTGGAAGAGCTCTATGTGGAGTCGCGCAGCCAGGGCTTCGGCGAGGAGGTCAAGCGGCGCATCATGCTCGGCTCCTATGTGCTTTCCTCGGGCTATTATGACGCCTATTTCCGCAAGGCCGCGCAAACCCGCCGCCTCATCCGCGACGCCTGGTGCGCCGCGCTCGAGGGCTGTGACGCCATCGCCACGCCCGTGGCCCCGGTGACGGCCTGGCCGCTGGGAAGCCACGCCACCAACCCGCTCCAGGCCTATCTCATGGACGCCTACACCATCCCGGTCAATCTGGCCGGGCTCCCCGGCCTTTCCCTGCCCGTGGGCCTCGGGAGCGAAAGCAGGATGCCCGTGGGCCTGCAACTCATCGGCAAGGCCTTTGAGGAGGCGACCCTCCTGCGCGTCGGCCATGTGCTCGAAGGTGCACTGCCGGGTATTGACGCGCCGCAGCTTCCGTGATACTTTTCCCAAGGCATCGACAAATAAAACAAAACCATTGCCTGCATGACCGCAAACCCTGAGAGGATGCGATGGCTCACCGCAGCTATGAAACGCATTATGATACCCTGCGCCGCAACGGTATCAGTCGGCGCGACTTTTTGAAATTCTGCACCATGACGGCGGCGGCGCTGGGCCTCGCGCCCGCGCTCGCGCCCACCATCGCGCACGCGCTGGAGACGAAGCCGCGCCTCCCCGTGGTGTGGATCGACGGGCTTTCCTGCACCTGCTGTACCGAGTCCTTCATCCGCACGGCGCACCCGCTCGCCAAAGACATCATCCTCAACATGATCTCCATGGATTACAACGACCTGCTCATGGCCGCCTCGGGCGAGCAGGCGCTGGAGGTCTTTGAGGAGTCGATCGCGAAGCACAAGGGCAACTATATCCTCGCCGTGCAGGGCAATGCGCCCGCGGGCTATGAGGGCATGTACTGCATCGACGGCGGCCGCCCCTTCACGCGCAAGCTCGAGGCCGGGGCCGCCAATGCCAAGGCCGTGGTGGCCTGGGGCAACTGTGCCTCGTGGGGCTGCATCCAGGCCGCGCGCCCCAATCCCACGGACGTGAAGACCGTGCCGGACCTCATCCACAACAAGCCCGTCATCCGCATCCCCGGCTGCCCGCCCATCCCCGAGGTCATGAGCGCGCTCGTGGCCTATATCGTCACCTTTGAGCGACTGCCGGAGCTTGACGCGCAGGGGCGCTTCGCGGCCTTTTACGGCCAGCATGTGCACGACCAGTGCGTGCGCCGGGCGCACTTTGACGCCGGCGAATTTGTGGAGGCCTGGGACGACGAGGGCGCGCGCAAGGGCTATTGCCTCTACAAGATGGGCTGCAAAGGGCCGACCACCTTCAACGCCTGCCCCACCACCCGCTGGAACGACGGCACCTCCTACCCCATCGAGTCGGGGCACCCGTGCCTTGGCTGCGCCGAACAGGGCTTCTGGGACCAGGGCTCTTTCTATGACCGCATCATGGATATCCCGCTGCTCGGCACCATGACCACGGCCCAGAAGATCGCCGCGGGCGTGGGTGGCACCGTGGCCGCGGCCGTGGGCGTGCATGCCGTGTGCAGCACGGCTTTCCACCTCTGCCGCAAGCACCGGGAAAAGGAATGCGCCCAGGCCTGCGCGAGTGAAAGCGCCGCTTCCGCCCAAACCACTGACGGGGATACGGAAAAACAATGAGCTACACCTACACCACCCAGGGCTTTACGGTCGATTCCGCCGGCCGGCGCATCGTTGTCGATCCTATCACCCGCATCGAGGGGCATCTGCGCTGCGAGGTGAACATCAACGATGACAACGTCATCACCAACGCGGTATCCTGCGGCACCATGTTCCGCGGCATCGAGCTCATCCTGAACGGGCGCGACCCGCGCACCGCCTGGGCCTATGCCCAGCGCATCTGCGGCGTGTGCACGGGCACGCACGCGCTCGCCGCCGTGCACGCCGTGGAGGACGCGCTCGGCGCGCGCATCCCGGACAATGCCAATATCATCCGCAACCTCATGCAGCTCTGCCTGTGGTTTCATGACCATCTCGTCCACTTTTACCAGCTCACCGGGCTCGACTGGATCGATGTGGTGAGCGCCGCCAAGGCCGACCCGGCGGAGACCGCGCGCCTCGCGCAGAGCCTTTCGCCGTGGCCCAAGGCCTCCGCGGGCTATTTCTCCGAGCTCAGGGACAAAATCGTCACCATCCTGAACTCGGGCCAGCTCGGCATTTTCGCCAACGGCTACTGGGGCAACCCCGCCTACCAGTTGCCGCCCGAAGCCAACCTCATGCTCTTCGGCCATTATCTCGAGGCGCTGGACATCCAGCGCCAGGCCGTGAAGACGCACACCGTGTTCGGCGGCAAGAACCCGCACCCCAACTGGATCATCGGCGGCGTGCCCTGCGCCATCAACACCAATGCGCCGGGCGGCGAGCAGGTCGTCAACATGGAGCGGCTGGAACTCGTCAGCTCCATCATCGACAAGTGCCTCACCTTCGCCGAGCAGGTGCTCATGCCGGATGTCATCGCGCTCGGCCGCTATTATCCCAACTGGAGCCGCATCGGCACCGGGCTTTCCGGCCAGTCGGTGCTCGCGTACGGGGCCTTCCCCTCCATCGCCAACGACTATTCCCAGGCCAGCCTGATGGTGCCCGGCGGGGCCATCATCAACGGCAACTTTAATGAGGTGCACCCCGTGGACCTGCATGACCCGGAGCAGGTGCAGGAGGTGGTGGGCCACGCGTGGTACCGCTATCCCGAAGGCGTGGAGAGCCTGCCGCCGGAAAGGGGCATCACCGACCCCTATTACAAGCTCGGGCCGGCCACGGTGGGCACGCCCACCGACATCCGCCAGCTCGACGAGCAGGCGCGCTATTCCTGGATCAAGACACCGCGCTGGCGCGGGCACATGATGGAGGTGGGGCCGCTGGCGCGGCTGCTTGTGGCATACAGCCTCAAGCATGGCGACACCGTGGCCACGGTGGACGACCTCTGCGGGCGCATCGGCATCCCGGTGGATGGCCTCAAGTCCACGCTCGGGCGCATCGTCGCCCGCTGTCACGAGGCGCTCTGGGCCATGCGCACCTCCAAGGGGCAGCTCGGCCGCCTCATGGAGAATATCAAAAACGGCGATTCCACGACGGCCTTCACCGACAAGTGGGAGCCCGCGAGCTGGCCGGCCAAGGCGGCGGGCGTGGGCTTCACCGAGGCCCCGCGCGGCGCGCTCGGGCACTGGGTGGAAATCGAAAACGGCGTCATCTCCGGCTACCAGTGCGTGGTGCCCACCACCTGGAACGCGGCCCCGCGCAGCGACCAGGGGCAGCTCGGCGCCTACGAGGCCGCGCTCATGGGCACCAGGATGGCCGTTCCCGAGCAGCCGCTCGAGATCTTGCGCACCATCCACAGCTTCGACCCCTGCCTTGCCTGCGCCACCCACGTCATGAGCGACGACGGCAATGAGCTGGCCGTGGTCAGGCTGGGCTGAACCCGTTTTTCCTGTCAACCGGGGGTCAGCATGAACATCCTCAATATTCATCCGAAGCCGGGCCAGGGCGTCTATGTGTACGAGTTTCCCGTGCGCCTCTGGCACTGGACCATCGTGGCCTGCATCTTCACGCTCTTCGTGACCGGGCACTACATCGGCAAGCCTCCGCAATCGCTCACCGGCGACCCCACGCGGCTCTTCTATTTCGGCAAGCTCATCATGGCCCACTACACCGCGGCGCTCATCCTCGTCGTCGCCATGGTCTGCCGCATCCTCTGGGCCTTTGTGGGCAACGCGGTCTCGCGGCAGATCTTCATCCTCCCCTTCTGGCGCAAGGCCTGGTGGCGCGGCCTCGGCGACGACATCCGCTGGTACTGCTTCCTCAGCAAGTCCGGCGACATCCACATGGGGCACAATCCGCTGGCGCAGGCCGGCATGTTCGGCTGCGTGGTGGCCCTCATCTTCATGTGCTTG
>CAMWVJ010000123.1 GCA_947177645.1 uncultured Desulfovibrio sp. | reverse complement strand
GGGCGGGTGCGGCGTGGCGGCTACCGTCGAGCTAGTAGTATTCGGACGAGACGCGGGGTGCGGATTCGGCGGCGACGGTGACGGCGGGGAGCGCCGAGCCGCCGGCGGCGAGGCGGAGGGCGGCGTGGACGGCATAGTAAGCAGTCTTGGCGCGGAGGTCGCCGTCATAGAGGAGGGGATTGTTCTCGCGCCACGAGTCGGTGTCGCGCAGGCCCCAGACCATGACGGTCGGACAGTTGGAGCAGCTTAGGGCGCCGTTGACTATCGCGCCGTATGCCTCGGCCTGGCGCTCCTGTGCGTCGGGGGCCGAGGGGTCGGCCTGTGCGACGTCGAGCTCGGTGATGATGCAGTCGAGGCCGAGCTCCTTGAAGCGCTCGATATTGGCCACGAGGCGGGGCACGTCGATCTTGCCGACGGTGAGGTGGCACTGGAGGCCTACGCCGTGGATGGGCACGCCGGCGGCCACGAGCTTCTTGGCGAGGTTGTAGAATGCCTCGGCCTTGAGGTCACCCTTGAACTCGACGCCGTAGTCGTTGAGGAAGAGGCGTGCCTGCGGGTCGGCCTCATGGGCGCGGCGGAAGGCGCGGGCGATGAACTCCTCGCCGATGGCGATGGTCCAGACACTGGCGGTGCGGAGCTTGAAGGCATCCGGGTCGGAGCGCACGACGCTCTGGTCGTCGTCGAGGCACTCGTTCACGACATCCCACTCGCGGACGCGGCCGGCGAAGTGCCCGGCGACGTTGTCGATGTGGCTGTCCATGATCTCGGTGAGCTGGGCGGCGTTCCACCCCTTGTCGTTCTTCTTGCCGTCCGAGGAGAGCCATGCGGGAACCTGGGAGTGCCATACGAGGCAGTGGCCGCGCATGGCCATGCCGTTGGCGGCGGCGAAGTCGGCGAGGCGGTCGCCGTCACCGTAGCTGAACACGCCGCGCTCGGGCTCGGTGGCGTCGAACTTCATCTCGTTCTCGGCCACGACGGCGTTGAACTGTGCGGCGATGAGCGCGGCATTGGGGTCGGAGGGATTGGAGATGTCATACCGCCACACGGGGACGGCCACGCCGATCGACTTGGAGGCCTCGGCGGCATAGGCGCGGAGGGGGGTCGGGTCGGTGAGGTCGGGGGGGTAGTCGACGGTCCAGTCGTCGTCCGAGCCACCGCCGAGGGTTCCGTCCTCCTGGATGGGCTCCCCCTGGCCCGAGTAGTCGGTCGAGGTGACGCGGGCCACGACGGTATATGTGCCGTCGGCGGCGACATTCTCGGCGACCTCCCATGTATAGGCCTTCGGGTACTGGATGCGGAATGCCCAGTCGCCGCCGTCGAGCGCGCCCTTGCCGGCGGCGCTGACGAGGGTGAACTCATCCCCCGCCCTGAGGCTGTGCCCCTCGGGGAGGGAGATCTCGAGGACGGGCTTCACGTCGGAGACAGCGAGGTCCTGGCCGATGTTGTAGTACATGACCTTGCCCGAGACATCGAGGCGGTCGGCCGCGGTGGCCGAGGCGACGTCGAGGATGATGCGCGAGGTTGGGCGGACGCGCAGGTCGACACCCGCGCCCGAGACAAAGTCGGCGAGGGTGAGCGTGGCCGTCGAGGCGGCGGTGCCGGGGTCGAGGTGGCCGTAGACATCGGTGACGCCCGAGACAGAGCCGCTGCCGCCGAGGGTGGCCCCGCGGTAGACATACACGCCCGTGGCCGTGGCCGCGGTGCCGACGGCGCCGCGGAGCTTAGATGTGCGGGCGGCCTCGGCGTCGTTGGCGATGACGACGGTACCCCCGACGATCGAGAGTGCGCCCGATATATTATTGGTGTTCGAGGTGAGGGTGTATGTACCGGTACCCTCCTTCACGAGTCCGAGGACCGACGAGCCCGAGGGCGAAATCTCGCCGTCGAGGCGCGAGTCGGCATTGTCGCCGCCCACAATATAATATGTACGGTATGCCGAGCTCTTGTAGTAGCCCATCAGACGCGATCCGGCCTCCATGGCGAGGCGTCCGATGCGGAATCCGCGGGCCGTATTGTTCCCCTCGGCGGCGACCGTGGCCCCGGCGGCGATGGTCACGGCATTGTTCTCCCACAGCGGGGTATATCCCCCCTCGGCGATGGATGCGACGATGCGGTCGGCGTCGAACTTCCGGCCGCCATGCCCGAGCACGACGCCGTAGAAGCCCGCCGAGACCGAAGGATTCACCTCCTTGAAGGGCATGATGGTGACGTCACCCGTGTATCCGCTCCAATCGGGCACCTGGGCACCCTTCTCGTTGCCGATGTACGATCGTTCGCCGCCGCCGTGGATATTGAGCGCGCCCTCGCCCACCACCGGCGATGTCCAGTAGGTGTAGCGCGAGGTGTAGACGTCGAGAGTCGTCCCCGCGGGGATGCGTATCGGGGTCGAGAAACGGGTATAGGCGGATGCTGTGCTCGCGGGGTCGCTGAAATCGAGCACGCCGTCGGGATACTCGACATACTCCTCGCCATCCTTCGAGAGCACCACATTATCTATATAGTAATCGGTGTTCTCCGAGTTGTACCCGAGGCGCAGGGCGGTCGACGTATTCCCCTCGGGCACCTGGCCGAGCCTGTACAGGCGCCCCTGCCACTGGCCCTCGGGGCCCTGGGCGGGCCATCCGTCATCCTCATAGATCTTGTCGGCGCCGACGAGGATGTCGAAGTGCTTCCACTCGCCGCAGGGGTCGCCGACGGCGCGGCGTGTGTCGAGGGTGAGGCGGTCGGCACCCTGGTTGATGAGCGTGCCGGCGAGATTGTCGGGGAGGGTGAATTCGACATAGTCGTTCCACCCGCGCAGGGTTATGTGCAGGACCTTGTTCGAGCCTCCGGCGGGGTCATTCTCGACCACGGCGGTCGTCGTGGTCTCCGAGCCATAGAGGTTCCACACGGGGAAGGCGTGGCCGACCGGATAATCTTCGAAGTCACAGATGACGGTCGCGGCCGAGGCCACGCCGCCGCACAGCAGCATCAGAGCCGCCGGCAGAAACGTGAGTTTCATGGGTTTGATAGTAATTGTGTCAGGTTATTGATTTCTTGGGTTAACGGCTGCAAAGATAATACATTGCACCCGAATATGCAAGAGGCTGACGCACAGAATCAACACCCGCAGCGTCGCAGGGCCTCGATCTCGGCGGGCGAGAGGGGCGGATTGCGGCGCAGCTCCTCGGCGTGGACCCACAGGGCTATGGCGCGCGTCATGAGCACGTCATCGTGACACCCGCGCCGCGCGGCATACCCTCCGCCGTCGGTGACCTCGTACTGGCCGAGCTCGTCACAGGCCGTGGCGTCGCGCTCGACATATCCCCCCTCGCGCACGAGGGCGATGAGATTGGCGATGACGGCGGCCTTGGTGGCGCGGTTGGTGTGGAACCCCGGCTTGGGCACCGTCCCGTCGCCCGAGGGGGGCCGGCGGTAGAGGCGCGGATATGCGCGGGCCAGGCGCGAGAGGATGTAGGGCCCCTCGCCCGCCCCGTCGGATTCGAGCGTGTTGCTCTCGACCACGAGCAGGGCGCGGCCATACCACTTGGCGAGCGCCGCGGCCTTCCATGCGAGCAGGTCGTGGTCGATGTGCCCGCGCCACTGGGCCACGACCTCGGGGAGCTCGCCCGGGCGGTCGAGCTTGCGGTCGACCACCGAGATGACCGACCAGTCGGCCCCGCGCGAGCGTCCGCCGATGTCGACCGCGGCCACATACGAGCCCCCTGGCCTCGGCAGGGCCCACACCGAGCATCCCCCGTGGGTGTCCTCGGCGAATCCCGGGGCCGAGAGGTCGTGGGGGAGCCCGCCGCGGCATCCGTACGGCTCGCCCGTCATCATCGGCGGGCGCACCCCGGCGCGGAGGCGCGCCACACCCTCGGAGGAGAATACTCCGCGCGAGGTGGTGGCGAAGGCCTCGTCGGGGGTCGACGGGAACTCGGTCATCATCGAGCGGTGGTCCTCGTACTCGCGGCGGCGATGGCGGTACCACATGAGCCCCTCGAGCGTCACCCCCTCGTGGGCCTCCCACAGTCCGCGCTCGTACGCGTCGAGGCTCGCCCAGAGCGCCGCGGGGTCGGGCACGGGCTCGGTATAGATGCCGATCTCAAACCAGGGCACGAAGAAGGGGAGCTTGTCGGACCCCTCCGCCGAACATGCCCTCATCCACTCGCGGTGGAAGAAGTTGCCCACGCCGTTGGCGGTGCTTTCGAGGGCCACGAAGGAGAGCGGCTTGCGCATGATGCCCGAGATGACGGAGCGTATGAGGTCCGAGGGGTTGTGCAGCGGCGAGTCCTTCCAGAAGGCGACCTCGCTCAGATGCGCGAGGGCATAGTCCTGGCCGCGGGTCGACTCCTGGTTCTCGCTCGAACTGACCGTCACGCGACACTCGCGCCCGGGGATGCAGCGTGTGTTCACCATGCGCTCGAAGGGGCGGAACTCGGGCTTGCAATCCTCCTCCCAGAACTCCTCGGGATAGCGCGCGAGCAGGCGCGAGTAGATTCCGCGGATGGTGGCGGAGGTATCCTTGACGTGGGCGCAGATGAGCGAGTTCCACCCGCGGCGGTGGACGATCTGGATCCACGCGAAGTAGACCTGGATCAGCGTCGACCCGCCCCACTGGCGCGCCTTGAGCATGATGAGGCGGAGCGGCTCGCCGGCGTTGCGCATCCTCTCCAGCTCGCGCACGAGGCGCCGCTGTGGAGCGTTGAGCACAAAGGGTATCTCGGTCATCGTGACCTTGTCCATGATCTTGACGCAGCGCCATGCCCAGTACTCGAAGTCGTGGCGGAAACGGAGCATGGCCATGTCATGCGCCCTCAGCCCGACCGAGTATGCGGGATCGCGCAGCATCGAGACGGGGAGCCAAACGCCACATTCGCGGATGCGGGCCGGGTCGTTGGGGTCGCCGGTCTCGGGGGCGTAGTCCCAGAGGGCTTTGAGGGCCTTGCGCCGCTCGTTCTCGGCCATGACGGCCTCTATATCGGTGTGTGCGTGTG
>CAMWVJ010000122.1 GCA_947177645.1 uncultured Desulfovibrio sp. | reverse complement strand
CCCAGGGGGGAGCTCGGGGGGCGCCCCGTGCTCTGGCACAGCATGTCCTTCTATGCGCGCTTCGGCTTCAGGGATTTCGTGCTGCCGCTGGGCTACAAGGGCGAGGTCATCAAGCAGTATTTCCACGACTACCGCAGCCGCAACGCGGACTTCACGGTGGACCTCAAGACCGGCAACATCACCGTCCACCCCACCTTTATTGAGGACTGGCGCGTTACCCTCTGCGACACCGGGCAGGAGACCCTCAAGGGTGGGCGCCTCAAGCGCGTGGCGCGCTACATCGAGGGCGACCGCTTCATGGTCACCTATGGCGACGGCGTGGCGGACATCGACATCGACCGTCTGCTGGAATTCCACAAGAAAGCCGGCACCATCGGCACCTTCACCGGCGTGCGCATGCCTTCGCGCTTCGGCACCGTGCGCACCGGCGAGGACGGCAAGATCATCTCCTGGGAAGAGAAGCCGGTGCTCAACGAATATATCAATTGCGGCTTCTTCGTTTTCGAGCGCGCCTTCCTCGACTACCTGAGCGAAGACGAGGGCTGCGACCTCGAAAAGGAGCCTTTGCAGCAACTGGCGGCGGAAGGGCAGCTTTCCATGTATCCGCACCCGGGCGAATGGCAGTGCATGGATACCCTGCGCGACGCCATCCACCTCAATAAGCTCTGGGACAGCGGCCGCGCCTTCTGGGTCTGAAGCCGGCGCGCCAGGCAATCTGCAGCAATCTCCACAAGGACAGAGCATGTTCGCTGACCTCTACGCCGGGCGCCGGGTCTTCGTCACCGGGCACACGGGCTTCAAGGGTTCCTGGCTCTCGGCATGGCTGCTGGCGCTCGGCGCGCGCGCGGCCGGCTTTTCCCTCGGCGTGCCCACCACGCCCTCGCACTTCGAGGCGCTGGACCTCGCCCGGCGCATGGAAGACCTGCGCGGCGACATCCGCGACCGGGGGGCCGTGACCCGCGCCATGCAGGGCTTTGCGCCCGAGGTGGTCTTCCACCTGGCGGCGCAGGCGCTGGTGCGCCGCTCCTATGAAGACCCGGCCGGCACCATCGAGGCCAATGCGCTCGGCACCATGAACGTGCTTGAGGCCGTGCGCGCCTGCCCCTCGGTGAAGGCCGTGGTGGTCATCACCTCGGACAAGTGCTACCGCAACGAGGAGTGGGTCTGGGGCTACCGCGAGACCGACCATTTGGGCGGCGCCGACCCCTATTCGGCCTCCAAGGGCTGCGCGGAGATCATCGCCCACTCGTATTTCCAGAGCTTTTTTGCGGCCGGCCCTGCCTGCGCCACCGTGCGCGCCGGCAATGTCATCGGCGGCGGCGACTGGGCGGCCGACCGCATCGTGCCCGACTGTGCCCGCGCCTGGGCGGAGCACAAGCCCGTCGCCATCCGCAGCCCCTGGGCCACGCGGCCGTGGCAGCATGTGCTCGAACCGCTCTCCGGCTATCTCTGGCTGGGGGCGCGCCTGCTCGACAACAATGCAGGGCTGCGGGCCGGGGCCGAGGCGCCCTTCGACCCGCGCGGGCAGGCCTACAATTTCGGGCCGGCGGCCGACGTGAACAACACCGTCGCCGAGGTGGTGGAAGCGCTCGCCGTGCACTGGCCCGGCTTCAAGAGCGAGATGGACGCCGCGGGCCACGCCGGCAAGAAGGAATCGACCCTGCTCAAGCTCTGCTGCGACAAGGCGCTGGCCGAGCTTTCATGGAAAGCGACCCTCGATTTTGAAGAGACCATCCGCTACACGGCGGAGTGGTACGCCCGCTACTATGAAGGCGGCGCAGGCAAGGGCGCCATGTGGGACTACACGCAGGGCCAGATCACTGCCTATGGCGGCAAGGCGGCGCATCGTGGCCTCGCTTGGGCGCACTGAGGCCGGCATGGAAGCCGAGGTCATGACCACGGGCATCGAGGGCGCGCTGTACCAGCCGCTCAGGGTAATCCCCACGCCCGGGGGGCCGGTGCTGCACATGCTCAGGGCCGGCTCGCCGCTTTTGCCCGACTTTGCCGGCGGCTTCGGGGAGATCTATTTCTCCGAGGTGTTCCCCGGCGCGGTCAAGGCCTGGAAGCGGCACACCCGGCAGACCCAGCTTTTCGCCGTGCCCATGGGCCTGTTGCGCATCGTCCTCTATGATGACAGGCCCGCCTCGCCCACGCGGGGCGCCCTTGTGGAGCGCCGCCTCGGCCGGCCCGACGAGTACGGGCTTCTGCGCATCCCGCCCCTTGTGTGGTACGGCTTCACGGCGGAAGGCAGCGCCCCCGCGCTCATCTGCAACTGCGCGGACATGCCCCATGACCCGGCGGAGGGCGAACGCCTTGCGCCGGACGACCCGGCCATCCCCTATGCCTGGCCCGCGCCCGGGGCCTCTTCCGCGCGTTCCTGAAGCCGCTCTCCGGTTTTTCCCGTTCCACTTTCAGAGATCAGCAGGCCGGCGATGGTCAGCGCCATGCCCGCGCCCGAGAGCCATGTCAGGCGCTCGTGGAGTATCATGATGGACGCGAGCACCGTCACCACGGGCACGAGATAGATATAGAGCGAGGCCTTCACCGCGCCGAGCCGCCGCACGCAGAAGGTCCAGGTGACAAAGCACAGCGCCGAGGCGCCGAGCCCGAGAAACAGCAGGTTCGCCCAGTTGAGCGGCCGCAGCAGGGCCTCCGGCTGGAAGGAAATGCCCGAAAACGGCAGGATGGGCAGCATGCAGACAAGGCCGTAAAAAAAGATGCGCCGCGTCGCGCGCAGACTGCCATAGCCCCGCGCCGCCAACAGGCGCACCACGATGGAATAGACCGCCCAGGCGAGCGCCGCCAAAAGGGCGAGGCCGTCCCCGGCCGGGTTGAGGGAAAGTTCGCTGCCGCCAAGGCTGATGCAGCCGATGCCCGTAATGGCCGCGGCAAAGCCGGCCATGAAGAAAGCCCCGGGGCGCGCGCCGCCGAGATAACGCCAGGCGAGCAGAGCGGTGAAAAACGGGGCCACGGCCACGATGACGCCCACGTTGGAAGCGAAGGTCAGGGTCAGGGCCACATTTTCCATGAGGAAGTACAGGCTCACGCCCGAAAGCCCGGCCACGGCGAAAAGCAGCTCGTCCTTGCGGCTTTTGAGGGCCAGCGCATGCGGGCAGACCGCCCAGAGCGCCAGCCAGCCGAGCAGGAAGCGCAGCACCAGTATCTCCACGGGCGTGAAGTCCTCAAGGAGCATCTTGGTGGAGATGAAGGTCACGCCCCAGATGATGACCGTGCCCAGGGCCACGAGATGCCCGAAGAGCTGGCCCGGCGTGGGGCGGTTCGCGGCGCTCACGGGCGCCTCCGGCAGGCGCCGGGCGTGACGCCAAGGCGCGCCCGGAAGGCGCGCGCAAGGTGGGACTGGTCGCTGAAGCCCGCGGCCAGCGCTGCCTCGGCCGCGGGCAGCCCCCGCTCGAGCAGTTTCTGCGCGTGGTTGACGCGCGCGCTCTCAAGATAGCGGTAGGGTGTGGCGCCGGTCAGGCGCGCAAAGGCGCGCAGCAGCCGGAACTTGCCCATCCGCGCCATGCCGGCCATGTCTTCGAGGCTGAAACGCTCCGGGGCGTGGTTTTCCAGATGGACGCGCAAGGCCTCCAGCCCGGGCTCTGCCGGGAGGGGCGGCTCGGCCCGAACGCTCTTCTTCGACGGCGTTAAGCCGGCACCCAGACGGCGCAGCGCCATGGCTAGGCGCGCCTCTTTTTGCGCGGGGGAGGCGCTGCCGCCCATGAGCGCGTGCACCTCCAAGAGGTCGTCAAGAAGCTGCCCTGCCGGGAAGACCGGAGCGGCACCTTGCGTCTCAGCCAGGATGTGTAACTGCTCCGCCCCGGCGCTTCCCGGGCGGAAATGGAAACCGCGCCAAACGAAAGGCGCGCTCCCGGCCGGCGCGCAGGCGTGCACCTCGCCGGGCCTGAGGATGACCACATCCCCGGCCGAGGCAACGCAGGCACGCCCCTGCACCATGAGCGTGCGCCGGCCCGAAAGCACGCAGCCAAGCACCCAGGCCGGGTGAAAATGCGGCGCAAAGGCGCGGCCCGTGAGGCTGAAGCTGAACGCATCCGTCCCCATATCCGCGTCATGGGCCAGAACAGTCGTTTCCGCAGGCATGGTCCACTCCCTGTTGCGGCCACCTTGCCTGCGTTGCCGCGGCCTGTCTTGTACCATATTGCGGCCCCGGGCTGGCGGCCGCGCGTCAGGAGCGCGGGCGGCTGCGGCCAAGCTCCATGAGCCGTTCCAGCAGTTGCGCGAAGGAGATGCCCGCGGCCGCGGCCTCCTGCGGCACGAGGCTCGTGGCGGTCATGCCCGGGAGGGTGTTGACCTCGAGCAAGGTAAGGCCGTCGGCGTCGTCGAGGATGAAGTCGGTACGGCTGTAGCCGGAAAGCCCGAGGGCCCGATGCGCGGCAAGCGCCAGCTCCTGCGCGCGCGCCGTGGCCGCCGCGCTGATGGGTGCCGGGCAGAGCTCGCGCGCGCCGCCCTTGGCATACTTGCTTTTGTAGTCGAAGAAATTGCCGGCCAAAGGCTCGATGAGCAGCGGCGGCAGCGCCTCGTCGCCCAACACTGCACAGGTGAGCTCGCGGCCCGGTAGTTCCGTCTCCAGCAGGGCCTCGTCCCCGGCGGCGAAGATGGCGGCAAGCGCGGCGTCGAGCTCGGCCCGGTTTTCCGCCCGTCCGAGCCGGAGCGAGGAGCCGCCCGTATTGCTCTTCACGAAGAGCGGATAGGGGAGCCGCGGCTCCCAGCCCGCAGGCGGCGGCAGAGGCAAAAATTCCCAGTCCGCGGTGGGGAGGCCCGCCTGCCTGAAGACCTGCTTGGCCGCGGCCTTGTTCAGCGCGAGGAACGAACCCGCCGGCCCCGAGCCCTGGTAGGGGCAGGCTGCGGCATCGAGCAGCGCCTGCACGAGGCCGTCCTCGCCCGGGGCGCCATGGAGGCCGATGAAGGCGAAGTCGTGCTTGCGGGCCTCCTCCATGAGGTGGTCAAAGCCGGTGAGGAGGTCA
>CAMWVJ010000121.1 GCA_947177645.1 uncultured Desulfovibrio sp. | reverse complement strand
CCCTTACGACGATGATGGTCTTGATGGGCAGCTTGTGCGCGGCGCGGGTCAGCGCCTCGCGGGCGAGGTCAAGGCTCACGCCCTTGATCTCGTAGAGCACGCGGCCGGGCTTCACCGGGGCGCACCAGCCCACCGGCGCGCCCTTGCCCGAGCCCTGGCGGGTCTCGAGGGGCTTGGCCGTCACCGGGCGGTCGGGGAACACGCGGATCCAGACCTTGCCGCCGCGCTTGATGTGGCGCATCATGGCGATACGGGCGGCCTCGATCTGCTGGCTGGAAAGATGCCCGTGCTGGATGGCCTTGAGGCCGATGTCGCCGAACGCGATGGAGGCGCCGCGCGTCGCCAGGCCGCGCAAGCGGCCTTTCTGCCACTTGCGGAATTTAACTTTCTTGGGCGCAAGCATTATTGTTCAACCTCTTTGTCAAGGATTTCACCCTTGTAGACCCACACCTTGACGCCGATGATGCCATAGGTGGTGTGCGCCTCGGCAAAGCCGAAGTCAATGTCGGCGCGCAGCGTCTGCAAGGGCACGCGGCCGTCGCGGTACCATTCGGTGCGGGCGATCTCCGCCCCGGCAAGGCGCCCGGAGCAGGTGACCTTGATGCCCTCGGCGCCGAACTTGCGGGCCATGGAGACCGTGCGCTTCATGGCGCGGCGGAAGGCCACGCGGCGCTCGAGCTGCTGGGCGATGTTCTCGGCCACGAGCTGCGCGTCGATCTCGGGGCGGCGGATCTCGTTGACTTCCAGGGAAAACTCGCGGCCGAACTTCTGGCGAAGGTCGGTGCGCAGCTTCTCAATTTCCACGCCCTTGCGGCCGATGACGATGCCGGGCCGCGCCGTGGAAAGGATGAGGCGCACCTTGCCACCCGCGCGCTCGATCTCGATCTTGGAGAGCCCCGCATGGTAGAGGAGCTTCTTCACGAAGGCGCGGATCTTGTGGTCCTCCTGGACGAAGGCCGGGTATTCCTTCTTGCTGAACCAGCGGGACTGCCAGTTCTTGTTGTACCCAAGCCGGAAGCCGAACGGATGTACTTTCTGGCCCATAGCCTATTCCTTGCCTTCTTGGAGTATGACGGTGATGTGGCTCGTGCGCTTGTGGATCTTGCTGGCGCGGCCCTGGGCGCGGGGCATGAAGCGCTTCCAGGTGGGGCCTTCGTTGACCAGCACTTCCTTCACCACCATGGCGTCCACATCCACGCCCCCGAGCTGGGAGGCATTGGCAAGGGCGCTCTTGACCACGCCGTAGATGATGCCCGCGGGCTTGTTGGGCGTGAAGCGCAGGAGGTTCATGGCCTCCTCCACCCCGAGGCCCTGGACGTTCCGCGCGACCAGGCGGGCCTTGCGCGGCGAGACGCGCTGGTATTTCGCAATGGCTCTCGATTCCATATCCCTACCCTACTTCTTGCCGGCCTTGGCTTTCTTGTCGGCGGCATGGCCGTGGAAGGTGCGCGTGGGCGAGAACTCGCCCAGCTTGTGGCCGACCATGTTTTCGGTGACGAAGACAGGCACGAACTTCTTGCCGTTGTGCACCGCGAAGGTCAGCCCCACCATTTCGGGCAGGATGGTCGAGCGGCGCGACCAGGTCTTGAGCACGCGGCGGTCGTTGTTGGCCACCGCGGTGTCGACCTTCTTGAGCAGGTGGCCGTCGACAAACGGCCCTTTCTTCAAAGATCTGGGCATGGTCTACTCCTACTTCTGGCCGCGGCGCTTGACGATGAGCCGCGAGGAGGGCTTCTTCTTGTCGCGGGTCTTGTACCCCTTGGCAGGCATGCCCCAAGGGGACACGGGATGCCGGCCGCCGGAGCTTCTGCCCTCGCCGCCGCCGAGCGGATGGTCGATGGGGTTCATGGCCACGCCGCGCACCTTGGGGCGCCGCCCGAGCCAGCGGTTGCGCCCGGCCTTGCCCAGCGAAATGTTCTCGTGCGAGATATTGCCCACCTGGCCCACCGTGGCGATGCAGGAGGCGAGCACCCGGCGCACTTCGCCCGAGGGCAGGCGCAAGAGGGCGTACTTGCCTTCCTTGGCGACGAGCTGGGCATAGGTGCCGGCCGAGCGGCACATCTGGCCGCCGCGCCCGGGCGAGAGCTCAATATTGTGGAGCACCGTGCCCACGGGGATGCGGGACATCTCAAGGGCGTTGCCCGGCTTGATGTCCGCCACCTGCCCCGTGCGGCTGTCCACGCCGCTCATGACCACGTCCCCCTGCTTGAGGCCCACGGGCGCCAAGATATAGCGCTTCTCGCCGTCGGCATAGTGCAGAAGCGCGATGCGCGCCGTGCGGTTGGGGTCATACTCGATCTCGGCGACAGTGGCCGGGATGCCGATCTTGTTGCGCTTGAAGTCGATGATGCGGTAGAGGCGCTTCACGCCCCCGCCCCGGCGGCGGCTGGTGACGCGGCCGTTGTTGTTGCGGCCGGCCTTCTTGGGCAGGCCCTCGGTGAGCGACTTCTCGGGCGTGGTCCTCGTGATTTCCTCAAAATCGGAAACCGTCTGGAAGCGGCGGCCCGCTGAGGTCGGTTTCAGCTTGCGGACAGCCATGGCTACACCCCCTCGAAGAACTCGATTTTATCGCCCTCGGCCAGCGTCACATACGCCTTCTTCCAGCCGGGCTTGCGGCCGATGACGCGGCCCTGGCGCTTCCTGTTGCGGGGCGCGCGGCGCACGATGTTGACCGCCGTGACATGCACGTCGAAGGCCTTTTCCACGGCCTTCTCGATCTCGATCTTGCTCGCCTGCGGATGGACGTAGAAGGCCACCTGGTTGGCCTCGTCCTTGAGCATGGTCGTTTTTTCCGTGAGCAGGGGCTTGAGGAGAACAGTGGTCAGGTCCATCTTACTCTCCCTTGGCAAAACGCGCCTCAACCGGCTCCACGGCCCCTTCGAGCAGCACAAGCTGCTTGTGCCGCAGGATGTCCAGCACGCTCAGCTGGTCGGGAGTGGTGAAGTTGATGCCGGGAATGTTGCGCGAGGAGCGGATCAGGGTTTCATTGACTTCGGGGGCCACGATGAGCGCCTTCCCGAGGCCCAGGGTCTTGGCCACATTGGCGAAGAGCTTGGTCTTGGGCTCGGCGATCTCGATGCTTTTCACCACCATCAGGCCCTTGTCGGCCAGGCGGCTCGAAAGCGCCATCTTGAGCCCGAGCTCGCGGACCTTGCGGTTGACCTTGAAGCTGTAGTCGCGGGGCGTGGGCCCGAACACGATGGCGCCGCCGCGCCACACGGGCGAGCGGTTGGAGCCGGCGCGGGCGCGGCCCGTGCCCTTCTGCTTCCAGGGCTTGACGCCGCCGCCGGAGACATAGGCGCGGGTCTTGGCCATGTGCGTGCCCGCGCGCCTGGCGGCGAGCTGCCCGCGCACCACGAAGTGGAGGATCTCGGGCCTGGGCTCGATCTCGAACACTTCAGGGGCCAGCGTCACTTCGCCGCACTCCTGCTTGTTCTGGTCATATACTTTCACGGTAGCCATGTCGCTCCCCTACTGCTTGCGGACCAGCACGAGGCCGTTCTTGGGGCCGGGCACGCAACCCTTGACGAGGATGACATTGTCCTCGGGGCGCACGCCGACCACCTGAAGGCCCAGCTCGGTCACGGTTTCATCGCCCCAGTGGCCGGCCATCTTGCGGCCCTTGAACACATGGCCGGGGAAGGTGTTGTTGCCGATGGAGCCGTTGTTGCGATGCACCTTTTCGCAGCCGTGCGTATCCTTGGAGCCGGCAAAGTTCCAGCGGCGCATGCGGCCCTGGTAGCCCTTGCCGAGGCTCTTGCCCGTCACCTTGACCACATCGCCCGGGGCGAACATCTCGACGGTGAGCTCGTCGCCGAGCTTGTGCTCGGGCGCGCCCTGAAGGCGCAGCTCATGGGTCTTGCGGAACAGGCCGGCGTCGGCCTTGGCGAAATGGCCCTGCATGGGCTTGGTCACATGCTTGGCCTTGGACTTCTCAAAGGCGATCTGGAGGGCGTTGTAGCCGTCCTTCGCTTCAGACTTGATCTGGGTGACGGGGCAGGGGCCGGCCTCGATGACCGTGACGGCGACGGCCGCGCCGTCCCCGGCGAAGATGCGGGTCATGCCCAGCTTGCGACCCAGGATTCCCAATTTCTCAGCCATGGCTGCCTCTCGCTAGAGCTTGATTTCCACATCCACGCCAGCGGGCAAGGAGAGCTTGCCAAGCGCATCGACGGTCTGCTGTGTGGGTTCCAGAATATCCATGAGACGCTTGTGGATGCGCATCTCGAACTGCTCGCGGGACTTCTTGTCCACATGCACCGACCGCTGGATGGTGTACTTGTGGATATTGGTGGGCAGGGGAATGGGCCCGGCCACGCCCGCGCCGGTATTGCGCGCCGTGTCCACGATTTCCGCAACCGCCTTGTCGAGGATGCGGTAATCGTAGGCCTTGAGCTTGATCCGGATGCGATCGCTGCTGACAGTCGTCATTATGCCTACTCCATTTGCAAAAAAACCGGGCGCCCGAAGGCGGAAAAACCCGGCGCGGCCCCATGTGCGGCCGCCCAGCCCCCGCCCCCCAGCCGCTATTGGGGCGCGTACGTCGAAAAAAACCCGGCTGGCCGGCGGGGTGGGGGGAAAACGAACCCCGGGCGCACGTCACAGCCACGCGAAATTCGCGGGAAGCCCCTGACGCGGCCCGGTCATGCCACCGCAGGGCGGTGACTGGCGGGACCCGCAGGGTCGCCAAACGGGGGTTTTCCCCCTTTCCTTACAGCCCCGGTCGCGCGGCGCGCCTTGCGGCGCGAAACTCGCACTGGCTCCGTCACTGGGCTGGAACGGCTCGACATTATGCGGCATCTGGCAACGCCTGCGAATGTCAAAGCCCGGCGCGCGGCGTATTCCGCTCCGCCCGGGCGCAGCAGGACAGGCTCGACCTGCCCTTCCCTGCCGTCCAGGGATCGTCTCACAGTTGTGGGACGGGAGAGGTTGTAGCGGATAGTCCCCCGGCCGTCAAGAAATTTCAAAAAAATTTCCTCTCCCCGTATTTGCGGATGAGGAACCTTCACG
>CAMWVJ010000120.1 GCA_947177645.1 uncultured Desulfovibrio sp. | reverse complement strand
TGAGCGGCCGCCGGGCAGGCGCAGCGTGTCGGCGGGACGGGGGGCTGTATCGAGCAGGGGCGCCCCGGGCGTTGCGGCGGGCGCGGCGACGGGCGTTGCGGCGGGCAGCGCGCCCGGCTCGCCGGTCGTTATCACCGGCGTGGCCGGTACCCCCGGAGCGCCCGGCACCAGCGGATTGCCCTGGGCGTCCACGCTGGGGAGGCCCTGCATGCGCAGGGCGGCGCGCTCGAGCACGGCCGCGCGCGTATCGCGGAACTGCGCCGCATCGAGGGGCTTCATGCCCGAGGGCGAGATCTGGAAGAGATAGAGCTTCTGGTGGGCCACGCCCGCGTCATCATAAGTGAGGGGCGCCATGCCGCGCCCCGCGGTGGCCGCGCGCTGCGCCCGCGCCGTGATCTGCGGCGTGGTGAGCCGCGATTCCAGGGCGAGCGCCGTGGCGAAATTGACGAAATCATAGCCAAGCGCCGTCCAGAAATCATTGCCCTGGCCCTTGAGGGCGCCGGGCGCGTGCTGCGCGTTCCACGCGCCGGGAAAGACCGCCAGGGCGAAGTTTTCCGCGCGGGGCACCTGCCGGCCAGAAAGGCCCTGCTCCCAGAGGGTGGTGCCGAGGAGCACCAGGCGGTCCTCGCCGTTGTAGAGCAGGCTCTGGGTGATCATGTCGACGTTTTTCCAGGAGTCGGGCAGGAAGAGCGCTTCAAATTCGGTTTGCGGCACAGGGGTCGAGCTGCCCTCGGCTACCACAGGATTGATGAGCGGCTGCGCGGCGTCGCTCCACGAGGTCGGGTCGGCCGCGTTGTAGGAGGCCTGGCGCAACGGTATATGCCGTTTTGCGAGGTTTTGCGCGAGGATGCCGGTCATGCGGGTGGCATAGGCGTCCCCCGGGTGGAAGGTGCCGTAGGAGCGGATGCCGAGGTCATCCGTGGCAAAGGCCACGAGGGCGTCGACCTGGTCCTGCGGGCTCGGGAAAAAGCGCCAGGCCCGGGCGCCTTCCTCGCCGGCCTTGAGGTTCGGCACGAAGGCGAAAAAGGCGCGCTGCTCAAGGGCACCGGCTTTCTGCGCCTGCTCGTAGGCCGCATCGCGCAAGGGGCCGCCCACCACCGCGCAGGAGGCCGGGAGTGCTGCCAGCGTGGTCAGCCAATCCGGGGCCTCGGTGTTGACGGTCTCGAGCCGCAAGGTGGCACCCGCGCCCGTGAGCTCCTGCCGCGCGGCCTCGGCGCCGCGCTTGATTTTGGTGGCGATGGCCGCATAGGGGCCGGATGCCGGCAGCGCGAGCACCACGCAGGCCGGCTGCGGCGGGGCCACGGGCTCGGGCGCGACAGCGCGCTTGGCGCCGAACGGGAACTGGCAGCCGCAAAGGGCAAGCGCCAGCACACAGAGCAACGCGCGGACGGCCGTGGGCTTGAGCACAGGAACAGAAAACAGGGAAGTCATGGCGCGGGCGGGCATGGCGATTCCTTGTGGGCGAAATGTCGGATGCGGACGGCGCACTTTAATACAGGCCGCGCGGCGTGGCAAGCTGCCGGGGCTGTTCGTGCCCGGGCATTCACCCCTTGAGAAACGGCCCGTTTACGAAGCAAAAAAACTCGCCATCAGCGCCTTATACCTCTTGCGGGCCGGCCGATGAATCTGATGGCGCGACCGGGGCAAAGATGTATGTTCTATGGATTTGAACGGCAGAGCCGGGCCAATCACCCGCGCGTCGGCAAAACCGCTTGAAGTTGCTTTTATGGCACGATAGGCTGGGAATAGGGCAAACCCTGTAATCGGAGGACGGGCATGGCCAAGACTCTCTGGATACGCGCATCGATCAAGGGATATTCCGTCGCGGGCGAAAAGATCGTTCCTGAGCTGCGCTGTGGCAACTATCACACCGTTGGCGACGCCATCTCTGCCGAACCGCTGAAACTTCAGAATCTGGAGCAGGCAGTCTGCTTCGTCAAGGGCATGGTCAATTCCAGCCAGAATGCGCTTGCCAAGGTTGCCGATGGCTGGGGGCCGCTGGGGCGCGTTTCGACCCGTTTCACCTACAGATATGGTGTCGCCGTTCACAGCATCAGCAATGAGTTTTCCCGTGATGGCGACATTGAATGCGTGATGACCCGGGACGATGCGGAAAAGCTGACGCTGCTCTCACAGGGATTTCCCTGCTGCCCGTTCACGCTGCTGCAAATTGCCGAGAAAAATGATTTTGATGTTGAACGGCTCACCGTCCGTGACTTGAAGACCCTGAAAACGGCTGTGGGCACCGTCATTGCCCGGCATGAAGTGGGGATGGAGGAGTTGCGCTTCGATGGCCGGGTACGCAGCATGATCACTGGCAAATAAAAGGCAGGGAAGTCCGATGCTCCACCACCGGGCGCGGCGCCGAACGCGATAGCACCCTCTTCCCGACAAAAATGGCGGAATGGAGTTTTCCCGGCACCGTGATCGTGCGGCCATTGCGCTTCGGCTCCCCGTGGGGTGCACCAGAAAAATTATATGGAGTCTCGCCTCGTACCGGCGCCCGCGCACGCTCTGACAGCTCGGGCTCCAAAGGCCCCCATACCGTGCCGTCTGCATAAAGAAAGCCTCCCCAAGGGGAGGCTTTCTTTATACGTCGCAGAGGTCGGGCCACTTTCCCTCCCTCCTCCAAAAATGCTCACCCTGTCAGGGCAGCACAGAGACCTGTTCCTTCAGGCTCTCGGGATATTCGGGCATGGCGCCGTGCTGGGTGCAGACAAAGGCGGAATAATACACCGCATTGTGGTGCGCCCTGGGGATGGAGCACCCCTTGAGCAGGCTCGAAACAAAGACCGCTGAGAAGGAATCCCCGGCGCCAATGGTGTCCGCGACCTGCACGTTCGGCGTCGGCAGGAAGGACACGTGCCCGGGCGTAAAGACATAACTGCCATTGACGCCGCAGGTGAGCACCAGCACCTTGAGATTATGGCGCCCGAGGAGGAGCCAGCATTTGTCTTTCAAGTCAATGCCGGGATAGCCGAACATGCGGCTCACGGCGATGAGCTCCTCATCATTGATTTTCAGGATATTGCAGCGCTCCATGGAGCTTTCAAGACATTCCGGCGTATAAAAATTCTGGCGCAGGTTCACGTCGAAGACGATGAAGCGGTCATTATCCTGCGGCATGGCGTCCAGAAAGGCGTCGATGGTGTTGCGCGTCACCACGCTGCGCTGCGCCAGCGAGCCGAAGCTGACGGCGCGGGTCTTGCGCGCAAGCTCCTCGATGCGCGGGGTAAAGGGCAGATTGTCCCAGGCCACGCCGGACTTGATCTCATAGGTGGGCACTCCCGTGGGCGACAGCTCGACCTGCACGGTGCCGGTGGGGTAAGGGACCAGCTCCATGATATAGTTGACTTTCTTTTCGCTCAACTGCTCGGCGATCTCCTCGCCGAGCTTGTCCTCTCCAATGGCGCTGACGGCCCAGGAATCGAGGCCGCAACGGGCGCAGTGATAGGCGAAATTGGCCGGCGCGCCACCGAGTTTCTTGCCGTCAGGAAGGATGTCCCACAGGGCTTCGCCAATGCCCACAACGATGTCATCATTGTTCATCTGCATGACAGTCTCTCCCTTTTTATACGTTTTGTGAGCGGATCACCATCGTATAACAGAGCAGATAGACGGCTCCTGCCGCCATGACGAGGATGGCGCCGGTCTGGCTGGCCAGCATGTCGCTGGCGAAGCCCATGGCCAGCGGGAAAAGCGTGCCGCCAAAAAGGCCCATGATCATGAGGCCCGAGACTTCGTTGGCCTCATCAGGCAAACGCAAAAGCGTCTGGGCGAGGATGATGGAAAAGATGTTACTGTTGCCAAAGCCGATCATGCCGATGCAGATATAGATGGCGATGCGCCCATCCACAAAGAAAAGGCCGAGCAGCCCGAGCGCCAGCATGGCCGCGCTGATGAGGAAGAAGAGCCTTGCCGCCATCTTTTGCAGTGCGCCCGCGCCCACAAGGCAGCCCAGGGTCCTGAAGATAAAATAGACGCTCGTGGCGATGCCGGCATCCTCAAGGGCGAGGCCGCAGCGCTCCATCAGGATTCGGGGCGCCGTGGTGTTGGTGCCCACGTCGATGCCCACATGGCACATGATGCCGATGAAAGAGAGGAATACCAAGCCCTTGCCGAGCAGCACAAGGCACTCACGAAAGCCGGAGACCTTGTCTGCCTTTTCCTCGGCAATGGGCGTTGCGCCGAGCCAGAGCATGGCGAGCAGCGAAACACAGGCATAGATGAGGAACAGGGCGCGCCAGCCCAGGCCGAAAGAAGGAATGACGGCGGTGGCGCCCCACATGGCGAGGATGGGCGCCATGAAGGATGCAATGGCCTTGATGAACTGGCCGAAAGTGAGCGCGCTCGGCAGCTTTTTCGGGTTGACGATATTGCTGACCAGGGGGTTGAGCGAGGTCTGCATGAAGGCATTGCCGATGCCCAGCAGGGAAAATGCCGCGAGCATGACCCCGAAGGAGCTGCCAAACAGCGGGATGAGCAGGGAGACAAAGGTGATGATGAGGCTCACCAGCACCGTGCGCCGCCGCCCGATGCAGTTCATGAGCATGCTGACGGGAACGGAAAAAATGAGGAACCAGAAAAACACCAGAGAGGGAAACATGTTTGCCTGTGAATCAGGCAGGGCCAGATCTTTTTGCACATAGTTTGATGCAATGCCCACCAGATCCACAAAGCCCATGGCGAAAAAACAGAGCAGAACGGGAAGAAACTGCTTTATCGGAGTCGTGCGCACGGGTTCAGCCTGTCCCATAGTATCCTCCACTTTTTCCTGCCAGTTGTTCAGACCAGTTATACCTGCATGCCCTTCCATCCTGAAGTGAAATGCTGCCCCGCTCCAGCCGCGGAACACGTGCTTGCGGAGATTCGGCGCGTTGCCGGGAAAAACGCAGTAGAGAGACACGCTGCGGGCGGGCGCCCACCTGTGCCACATCCAGCGTTCCAGATTAAAAAAAGGCTGTCAAATGTTTTCGGGGGCAAGGATGTTTGCGGATGGTGCTCTGTTTTGGTGCCGGCAGCGGACTTCGCTGGCGGCGGAC
>CAMWVJ010000119.1 GCA_947177645.1 uncultured Desulfovibrio sp. | reverse complement strand
GCTGTAGTCGTATGGGGCCATGAGAGAAGGATAGCAAAGATCCGGGCGGATCAAAAGACGGGGCAGGGGCGCTTGCGCCGCCATTTCTTGAAGAAAATCCCGCGCCGCCGCCATGTTGCACAGCGAAAAGGGCTGCCGGTCTTGCCGACAGCCCTTTTTACATCTTTCCTGCCCGTGCGCCTCGGCGCTAGAGCCAGGTGAACCAGTTCTTCCAGGAGCCCTGGCGCTTTTCGCGCGTTTCCGCGGCCACCTCAGAGCGGTACTTGTGGTAGGCGGCGATGCTCTTTTCCTTGGCGTGTTCCGCCACCTCGGGCACATCCTTGAAGTTGTCCGCAACGAACTCATAACGCCGCCACGCCGGCCCGTACTTGCCCATATGCCAGAAGACATCCGCAATATAGAGCTCATGCTCGGCCATGAGCTTGCGGCAGGTCAGCATGTTTTCTTCGGCGCTCTTGGCATAGGGCGAATCGGGATAGGATTGCTGGAGGCGGCTGAAGCAGTCATAGGCCTCCTGCAGCTCAGTGGTCGCGCGGTCGATGGAGCGGAACTGCTTCAAAAGGGACATGCCCGTCTGGTAAAGCACATACGGCATGGCCTCGTGACGCGGATGCAGGGCCTCGAAGTCCTTGTAGGTCTCTGCGGCGAGGTCATATTCCTCATCGAGGAAGTAGGCGTCGCCCAGGGAGAGCTCTGCGTCGATGGTGTAGGGGCTGAAGGGATAGTTGTCGCGCAGCTTGTTGTACAGCTCCACCGCGCGCACATAGTTCTTTTCGCTCATGGCCTCGTTGGCCGCTTCAAAGATCTCCTGGGCGGTATCTTCGGCCGGCGGCAGATAGAGCATGTCTATGATGCCGCAACCGGCGAGCGCGCCGAGCGAGAGGGCCAACAGAAGGCAGCGGAGCAGTTTTTTAGCCATCGAGCTGTTCCAGAAAGACGAATGCCGCCTGTGCGGCGGTCGCGCCGTCGCCGGCAGCGGTGATGACCTGGCGGCAAAGCTTGGAGCGGATGTCGCCCGCGGCGAAGATGCCCGGCACATTGGTGCGCATTTCCGTATCCGTCACCAAAAAGCCCTGGTGATCCCGCTCTACCTCCGCAGGAAGGAAGCCCGTCTGTGGGAGGAAGCCCACATAGATGAACAGGCCGTGCACCGGCAGGATTTCCCGGGCGCCGGTGGCGACATTTTTCAGGGCAAGGCCGGTGAGTTCCTTTTCGCCTTCCAATGCCTCGATGACGGTGCTCAGATGCACTTCCACCTTGTCATTGGCGGCGATCCTGTCCTGATAGATCTGGTAGACCCTGAAGGCGTTGCGGCGGTGGATGAGGTGCACCTTGGACGCGATGTTGGCGAGGTACAGGGTCTCTTCCAGAGCCGAATTGCCGCCGCCCGCCACGGCCACCACCTGATTGCGGTAGAAGTTGCCGTCACAGATGGCGCAATACGACACGCCGCGCCCGATGAAGGTGTCTTCCTTCTCCAGGCCGAGCGTACGGTGCCGCGCGCCCGAGCACACGAGGACAACGCGGGCGTGGTACTCGTCCTCGCCCGCCTCGGCCTTGATGGTGAAATCCCCGGCTTTGCCGGTGATGGAACTCACCTCGCCCTGGGGGCGCTCGATGGAGTTCAGGTCAGTGAGGTGGGCCGCAAACTGATCTGCCAGCTCATAGCCCTTGATGCCCTGCGGATAGCCGGGGTAATTCTCCAGTTTTTCCGTCAGAAGCACCTGGCCGCCCGGCGTCAGGTTCTCGAAAAGGAGCACCGAACAGCCGGAGCGGGCCAGGTAGAGGGCAGCCGTTATGCCGGCAGGACCAGCACCAACGATAACGGCGTCATACATTAGGCAACGCCTTCATTAGGCAAAGCCTTGGAATCAACCATCTTCTTGAGGGCGTCCTTGGTGATGGCGCCCGTGACCTGCTCCACCGTGTCGCCACCCTTGACGAGCACCATGGTGGGGATGGCGCGCACGCCGTACTGGGTAGGCGTGGCGGGGTTTTCATCCACATTCATCTTGTAGAAGCGGACGCGGCCTTCATATTCCTTGGACACCTCCTCAATGATCGGTGCCATGGCCCGGCACGGGCCGCACCAGGGCGCCCAGAAATCGATAAAGACCGGGATGTCGCTCTTCATGGCGTTCGCAAACGTGGCGTCAGTAAGTTCTTCGACCATGGTACTCTCCTTGGGTTAGTGGCGGCGATTGCGCCGGAAACGGCCTCGGCGGACAGCGTCGTGCCCGTTCCTTGAGGGAGAAGCCCGGGGGCGTTCTCCTTCGATTCTTGTAGTTTCAGCGGCGCATGCTGTCAAGGCGTCAGCAACGGGCGCGCACGCCACTTTTTATGCGTACGGGAGTCTGCGGCGGAGCAAAGAAATTTTTTGCGGAAACTTCTGAACGCATCTTGCTCGCCGCGTGGCCCTTCTGGACACTGGGCGGCGCCCCTGCTACTCTTGAAGCGCTAAGAGCGCGACGCTCTCTTCCGTACGCAGTTCATCAGGGAGGAAGCCATGGCACGAAATGTCCTGACCATCAGGGAACTGGGCTCGGAAACCTGCTGGATGCTCGTGCAGCAGGCCATCGGCATCCCGGATGCCAAGCTGCAATCGGACTTCATGAGCGAGAAGGTGGCGCTGCTCGCCTTCGCCCGCCATTCCCTGCCCGAACGCCTCTGCGTCACCGCCGCCGTGCGCCAGATGGGCGGCACCACCATCTTTGAGGGCAGCCCCTCCGGCGCCTGGCATCAGGAGGTCAGTGACTTCCAGAAACACCTGATGCCCATCTTCGGCTACTATCTCGACTGCCTCTATACCTACGCACTGCCCGTGACGACATGGAACGTCTCGGAAGTTGACGTGCATTTCCCCATCATCAATGCCGGCAGCCCCGATGCGCACCCCGCGCACGCGCTGGCCGACATCGCCTGCATGCTGCGTATCTCGCGCGAGCTTGCGGGCGTGACCGCGGCCTGGGTGGGCTGCGCCAACGGCACGCTCCATTCGCTCATCGAGGCGACGGCCTGGTTCCCCTTCGCCCTGCGCGTGGCCGTGCCCAGGCAGTTCGATACAGCAGGGCTGGAAGCCAAGGCCGCGCGTATCGGAAGCCCGGTGACTTTTGTGGAGTCGCCCGAAGAGGCGGTGAAGGATGTGAACTTTGTGTTCGCCGGCTACCGCGGGGAGCTGGATGCCCTGCAACAGGCGGACTGGGCCATCACGCCGGAGCTCATGGGGAAGGCCGTCCCCGACGCTCGGCTTTTGCTCTGCGCCTCGCCGGTGCGCGCCATCCCGGTGGCGCCGGCCGTGCTCTCCAGCAAGGCATCGCTTTTGGTGCGCCAGGCGGAATATCGCCTGCGCGTGCACAAGCGCATCCTGCACTGGGTTTTTGACTTCTGAGCCGGGGACGAGCGGCCCCGGGACGCCCTGAAGGGCCGCTTCCCTGCCGCGCCTACTTGGCGTCCGGCCAGAACAGGCAGACGCGCGCCGGCGCGTAGCCGGCCAGGAAGGCGTCCATGAGCGTGCCGAAGTGGACGCGGTTGCGCGGCTTGATGTGCCGCGCCTCCGGGCAGTTCACCGGGAAAAAGCGCAGCGAGCCGCGATTGCCCACATAGGTCTCCTGCGCGAGCGGCAGCTCGAGCAGGTGCGCCCACAGGCCGCGCCGCTCGTGGATGGCCTCGGCCTGAAGCTCGCGCAGGCGCTCCTGGAAGTGCGGCCCGAGGTCGCGGTGCGGATAGAAGAAGGCCGCGCCCGAGGCCACCATGAGGTCATTGAGCGAGCGGCCGTCCGCAAGGCGCACGTCGGCCACGAGGCGCCCGTGGCGGTCACGGTCGCTCACGCCGGCGGAATAGAGCGAAACCTGCTGGCCGCGGGTCAGCCGCTCGAGTTCGGCCTTGGCCTCGCGGGCATAGTACTGCGGCCGTGTTTCGCCGCGCCCGAGCTCCGGCGAGTCGATGCCGGCGAGGCGCACAACCCGCCTGTCCCTGAGCTTGAAGGTATCCCCGTCAAAGCAATGGGCCACCATGCCGTCCGGCTGCGCGAGCGGCTGATCTTCTGCCCTGAGCGGCGAAAGCGCGTAGAACAGGAGGGCCAGCAAGGCGCCCAGGGCGCAGAGCGCGGCGCCGGGCTTGCGCAGCCGCAAGCGGGCGTCAGTTCTCATAGTACGACCGCAGAGGCTGGCTGCGCACCGGATGGCGGAGCTTGCGCAGCGCCTTGGCCTCGATCTGGCGGATGCGCTCGCGCGTCACGTTGAAGAGCTTGCCCACTTCCTCAAGGGTGTGGTCGCTCTTTTCGGCGATGCCGAAGCGCTTGCGCAAGACCTGCTCCTCGCGCGGCGTGAGGTCGGCGAGCACGGCGGCAAGCTGCTCGGAGAGCTTCGTATTGATGACCTCTTCCGCCGGGGCCACGGCCTTCTTGTCCTCGATGAAGTCGCCGAGGCTCGAGTCCTCCTCGTCGCCGATGGGCGTTTCGAGCGAAATGGGCTCTTTCGCTATCTTGAGCACCTTCTTGACCTTTTCCACCGGGTATTCCATGCGTTCGGCGATCTCTTCGGGCGTGGGGTCGCGGCCGAGCTCCTGCACGAGATAGCGCGAGGTGCGGATGAGCTTGTTGATGGTCTCGATCATGTGCACCGGGATGCGGATGGTGCGGGCCTGGTCGGCGATGGCGCGGGTGATGGCCTGGCGGATCCACCAGGTGGCGTAGGTGGAGAACTTGTAGCCCTTGGTGTAGTCGAACTTCTCCACCGCCTTGATAAGGCCCAGGTTGCCCTCCTGGATCAGGTCCAGGAACAGCATCCCCCGGCCCACATACCGCTTGGCGATGGACACCACCAGACGCAGATTGGCCTCGGCAAGCTGCTGCTTGGCCCGCTCGCCCGTCTTGATGGTCTTTTTCAGCTCGCTGAGCACATCCTCAGGGATTTCCTCCCCCAGCTTTTCCAGCTCCTCAAGCTGCTCCTGGGCCGCGTTGCCGGCGGACATGGACTGGGCCAGCCCCACCTCCTGCTCCGGGGTGAGCAGGTCCACCTTGCCGATCTCCTTCAGATACATCCGCACCGGG
>CAMWVJ010000118.1 GCA_947177645.1 uncultured Desulfovibrio sp. | reverse complement strand
GCCATGAACTCGGCGTGATCCTGGTCCAGCTTCGCGGCCAGCGCCTTGCCGCGCGCGCCGTCATCGCGGATGCGGCTGTCCGCCACATAGTCTTCCAGCGCCTTGTACTTGCCGAGCAGGCTGTCCAGCGCCTTGTCCATGCCGGCAAGAGCTGCGGTGAGCTTCGCCGCCTCCTCATCGCTGAAGACGCCGGCCTTGGGCTTAAGCCGCGCTTTCGCCGCCTCCCTGCCGCCCACATTCTTAGGCCGAGCGGGCAAGTGCCAGGTCTTGAGATAAAGGCGCGCATTGGCGTAGAGCGCTTCGGGCAGCGCATAATAGCCTGTCTCGAGAGCGTTCATGGCCGTATTGTGAAAGTCGAGCGCGGCCTCGGCGCGGGCGCGTTCCTCGGCCGACAGTTCAGGCTCGGGGGTGGGAACCGATTTCGGGACAGCCTTGGTGACGGCCGGGGCCGCGGGCGCAGAGCTTGCGGCGCTTTCCGCCGTCTTTTGAGCGCCCTTCTCCGCGCCCTTTTCCTCGTCCGCACCGCAGGCGCAGAGGGCGCCGGCCAGCAGCACGCACAGCGCGAGCGCGCAGCCGCGTAAGAATCGCCGCTCAGGCATGGTCTTCGATCCAGGCATTGAGCCCCCTCAGATCCGGCCCCCACGGGAAGGGGCCGCCCTTGAGTTCCGGGCCCACGCCATAGAAGCGCGTGCCCACCTGTTCGGCGGCGTCGCGGTCCGTCACGGCGTCGCCCACCATGAGGGCCGCTTCCGCCGCAACGCCGGCGCTGTTCACGATGCGCGCCAGAAGCTCGGCCTTGGCCGGCGGCGAGCCGTGGATGCCGGTAAACATGTCCGCGAGGCCGCGCTCGGCGAGCACGGCGCGGACTTCCTCCTCCGGCGCGCCGGAGCACACATAGAGCGGCAGCTTGCCGCGCCACGTTTCCAGCACTTCGATGGCGCCCGGGATGAGCGCGCAGCGGCGCACCTCGTCCAGTGCGTAGTCCGCGAAGCGGCGCCCCCATTCTTCCGATTCTTCCGGCGTGATGTCGCGGCCGAGCACTTCCTGAAAAAACCAGGCGAACTTGCGGTAGCGGCTCACGCCGCCATGCACCGTATGGTACATGACAAAGCGGTCGCGCGCCTCGGGGCCGAAAGGCTCGGCCAGGCGGGCGAAGGCCCGCGTCTTGACAGGCACGCTGTCGAGGATGACGCCGTCGCAGTCAAAAACCAGACATTCCAGCTTCATGTCCCTGCCTTATCCTTGTTCCGGCCCGCGCTCGCCCGCTTGCCCCCGCCTCCCGATGACGCGCGCCGGCACGCCGCCCACCACGCAGAAAGGCTCCACATCGCGCGTGACCACCGCGCCCGCGCCCACCACGGCCCCGCGCCCGATGCGCACATCCGGGGTGATGACGCAGTTGGCGCCGATCCAGACATCGTCCTCAATGACGACCGTGCCCGGCACATGGCCCTGCCGCATGATGGGCACGTCGCAGCGCTCAAAGCAGTGATTGGCCGCGCGCACCACCGTGCCCGGGCCGATGGCCGTGCAGCTCCCGATCTCGATGCGGCCATGGTCCGCGCCGAGATGCACGCCCGGCGAGAGCGCCGCGCCGTCCGCGAGCTCGAGCTCGCCGTCCTGCGCCGTGAGGATGCAGTGGCGCCCCACGCGCACGCCGCGGCCGAAGCGCATGTTGCGGCAACCGGCCAGGCTCACGCCGGTGCCGAAGCGCACGAACGTGCGCGAGGCGAAGAGCGGCAGCCAGCAGAGCGCCCGCACGCCTATGCCCAAGGGGGTGGGAAGCCACCCGAAGAGCGCAACCCACAGCTCCTCGAGCGCGGCGGCGAGCCGGGCCGCGGCCGTGGGGCCATTCGCGGGCGTGGGGGCCTCGGGCGCCGGGACGTGCCCGGGCGCGCCCTCGCCGCCTGCGGGCTCCGGGCTTTCCATCTAGCGCGCCTTGTCGGCGTAGGCCGCCATGAGGTCGTCGCCCTCCATGAGGCGCGCCACGCGGGCGAGGTCTTCGGGCGTGTCCACGCTCCAGGTGCGGGCCGCCGTGGGCACCATGCGCACCTTTTCGCCATGTTCGAGGATGCGCAGCATATCCACGGATTCGTAGATCTCGAGCGGGCTTTCCTCCATCTCGTTGAAGCGCAGCAGATAGTCGCGCCTGAACGGGATGATGCAGACCTGCTTGCGCATGGGCACCTTGTCGCTCCCCTTTTTGCGCGAGGGGATGGGTTCGCGCGAGAAATAGAGGGCGTCATTCGCGCGGTCCACCACCACCTTGACCTCGTTGGGGTCCTCGAATTCCGCAAGGGTCTCCATCTCGGCCATGAGGTTGGTCACGTTGACCGCGGGCTCGTCCAGCAGCGGCTGCACGGCCGCGTCGATCATCTCCGGGCGCACCATGGGCTCGTCGCCCTGCACCATGACCACGATGTCCGCGCGCTTGCCCGTGAGCTCCTCGATCTTGAGCAGGGCTTCGGCCGTGCGCGTGGAGCAGCGCACATGGTGGTCGCCGGTCATGACGCAGTTGAGGCCAACGCGCTTGCAGTAGTCCTCGATGATGGGGTCGCAGGTGGCCACCCAGGTGGAGGAGAGGATGGGGCTCATGGCCGTGCGGAAGGCCACGTGCCCCACCATGGGCACATGGTGGATGAGCGCCAGGGGCTTGCCGGGATAGCGGCTCGAGCCCATGCGCGCCGGGATGATGGCGATGATGTTCACTGGCGTACTCCTTGCGGGCTTGCGGGGGAATGGCGGGCGCGGCCCTCAGTCGTCCGTGGGGACGAGGTAGCCGCCCTCGGCCTGCATGTCCGGGTGCAGGGCGCGGTGCTCCTCCTCCATGACGCGGAGGATGCCCTGCCCGAGGTCCACGGTGAGCGGCGGCACGAGCTTGCGGCCCACCTTGGGCATGAAGGCATAGGGCGTTATCTGGTAATGGCCGCTGTTGGGGTCGTTCTGGTATTCGATGGTGAGCTCCTTGCCGAGCATCTCGCCGATCATCTTGAACAGGTCGCCCACGCGCATGGGCTGGTTGCCGGAGATGATGATGTTCTGGTTGGCGAATTCCGGCGCGAGAATGGCAAGGGTGGCCGTGGCGGCGTCGTCCACGTGCACGTATTCGCGCAGGGCCGTGGGCGCGCCGTAATAAGTGATGACGCCCTTCGTCAGCGCCTCGTGCACGAAGCGCTCGATGGCGTTGCGGCGGTCGGCGCGCGGCCCGTAGAGCGAGCCGTAGCGCAGGATGGTGTAGGGCAGCCCGTACATGGCCTGGTAATTCTCGATATAGATCTCGCAGGACTGCTTGCTGCAACGGTAAAAACCGCCGGACTTGCCGTAGACATAGAGCGACGAGGCGAACACGTAGCGCGAGACGCCCGCCTTGCGGCAGGCCTCCAGCGCCATGACATTGCCGACCACGTTGATGCGCGCCGTGTCCACCGGGCGGGAATTGGCCTCGCCGATGTCCGCGATGCCCGCGTAGTTGAACACCATGTCCGCGCCGTCCACGGCCTCGGCGACGATGCCCTCGTCAAGGATGGAGCCGACGAGCATGCGCTGGTCGGGCCTTAGCCACGGCGAGGGGCGCACGTCCACGATGGTCACGGCGTGGCCGGCGTCCGAGAGCTTGTCGCAGATGTGCGAGCCGAGAAAGCCCGAGCCGCCGAAAACAGTCATGCGCACGAGTGGTTCCCCCTCAAGGCGGTCTTTTGCGTGATCCATCTAGATGCGCGGCCGCTCCGCCCCGCGCCAGAGAAAGACCGTGTCGATGCCGTAGGCGATGAAGCGGCAGCCCGCCGCGATCTCGCGGGCCAGCGCGGCCGGGTCGGGCTGCACGATGTGCAGGCCCATGCGGGCGTGGGCGCGGGCGCAGGCCGCCTTGATGCGCTCCATGGCGCCCACGAAGTCCGGGTGGTCGAAGCGGCCCGTGAGCCCCATGCTCCCCGAGAGGTCGTAAGGCCCCACCATGATGGCGTCGAGCCGGGGCTGCGCGAGGATGGCGTCGAGTTCGTCCACCGCGCGGATGTGCTCGATCTGGGCCACGAGAAAGATTTTCGGCGCGCGCTTCTCCCGGTAGGCGTCGAACTCCTTGCCGAACACATTGGCCCGGCAATAGCCCACGCCGCGGTATTCCGGCGCCGTTTCGCCGGCCGGGCGCCACGAATCCTGCCCGGGATAGGTGGCGAGGTCGATGGCCCGGTCGAGCTGGGCGCGGCTCTCGATCATGGGGAAGATGAGCCCCTGCGCCCCGGCCTCCAGCGCGGCCTTGATCCACGTCTTGGAGGCTTCGGGCAGCCGCGCGAAGGGCGCGGCCCCGCCGCACTCCACGGCGCGGAAAATGTTGGGCAGCACTTCCGGCCCGAAGGAGCCGTGCTCCATGTCCGCGGCCACCCAGTCATAGCCCGCGCGGGCCATGAGCTCGGCCACGTCCGGCGAGGGGAGCTGGAGCCAGGTGCCCACCGTGGGCTTGTCCTGCGCGAGCAGGGCGCGGATACCGTCAATGTCCATGTTGCCGCCTTTTGCTTCCGCAGCGTGCGCATGCCGCCGCGTCCATAACCATAGCGCGGGGAGCCTTCGCGCGCAACTGCGCTGCCCTCAGGCCGGGGCGCGCCCCTGCGCGAGCATGCGGGCCCCCCACACGGCCTGGCCGAGGGCGAGGCCGCCGTCGCCGGGCGGCACCTGCACATGGCTCAGGGGCGTCAGGCCGCGGGCCGCAAGCTCTTCCCGCAGGCGCGCCGAAAGGATGAGGTTCTGGAAGGAGCCTCCCGAGAGGCCCACCGTGCGCAGGCCGAGCTTTTCCGCCGCCGCGCCGGCCATGGCGGCGAAGCCGTGCGCGAGACTCGCATGGAAGCGGGCCGCGATTTCCCCGACATCCATGCCGCCCTCCCGCGCGCGCAGCACCTCGGCGAACAGGGCCGCGCTGTCGAGCGTAAGCAGACCGTCCTCCCCCTCCCGCAGGGGCACGGCCCACGCCTCTGGCAGCTCGCCCCCGTGGGCGGCGAGCCACGCCCGGGCCGCGCTCTCCAGCCGGATGGCCGCCTGCCCTTCATAGGTGATGGCGTTGCAGAGGCCCAGCGCCGCGGCCACGGCG
>CAMWVJ010000117.1 GCA_947177645.1 uncultured Desulfovibrio sp. | reverse complement strand
GCCTGCCCGTTTCGCAAGCTCCGGCCGCACCTGCCGGCGCCTGCGTTTTTTGCGCCACCGAGGCGGACAGGGCGCATCTCGCCGAACGCGACCCCGCGCTCGGGCGCCTCATGACGGCCCTAGGGCCGCTTCGGCGCGAGCGCCTGCCCGACCCCTTCATGGCGCTCGCCCATGCCATCGCCGGCCAGCAGATTTCCGGGGCCGCGCATGCCACGGTCTGGCGGCGCCTTCTCGACGCCTTCCCCTGTTTCACGCCTGAAAAGCTCGCCTGCGCCCCGCCCGAGGCCTTGCGGGCCTGTGGCCTCTCGGGCCGCAAGGCCGGCTATATCCGCGAGATTGCGCGCCGCGCGGCCTGCGGCGAGCTGGACCTCGCCGGTCTCGCCGCGCTCGACGACGAATCCCTGTGCGCGGCCCTCTGCCAGCTCCCGGGGGTGGGCCTCTGGACGGCGGAAATGCTCATGATTTTCTGCCTCGGCCGCAAGGACGTGCTGAGCGTGGGCGATTTCGGCATCCGCAAGGGCCTGCGCATGCTCTATAACAAGCGCGAACTCACGCCGGCCTTCCTCGCGCGCTGCAAGAAGCGCTATTCGCCCTGTGCCTCAGCGGCGAGCCTCTATCTCTGGGCGCTGGCCGGCGGCGCGGGCGGCCCGGACTACAAGGACCCGGCGCAAACGAAGAAGCCCGCGAAAGCCCGGGCGAAGAAGGGCGCCCCGGCCCCGCGCGGGCGCAAGCGTCGTCAGGAGGAGGCAGAATGAACATCAGCATTTCCGTGGCCGACCGGCCGGGCAGGATGCCGCAGATCATGTTCGCCGGCGATCTGGCCCCCATCTGCGCGAAGCTCGCGGCTCTGGGCTTCGACGGCATCGACCTCTTCTTCCCCGAGCCGCCCGCGGCGGACGTGGCGGCGGCCCGCAACGCGCTTGATGAAAGCGGACTCAAGGCGGCCATGCTCTCGGCCCAGGGCGACCTCATGGCCGAGGGCCTTTTTCTCAACCGGCCGGGAGTGTTGCCGCGCCTGCTGGAAGGTTCGCGCCGGCACCTCGCCATGTGCGCGGAGCTGGGCGCCAGGACCATCGTGGGGTTTTTCCGCGGGCAGCACAAGGACGTGCCCGGCGGCAGGGGGGAGAGCCTGAAGTGCATGGCCGAGGGCATGGCGGCCTATTGCGGCCTTGCCGAAACTTTCGGCGTGGGCGTGCTGCTCGAGCCCATCAACAGGTATGAGATGGACTCCATCCATACGGTCGCCGAGGCTCTGGACCTGCGGGAGCGGGCAGGCGCGCCCGGGAACCTCGGCATCCTGCCGGACGTGTTCCACATGCACATCGAGGAGTCGTCCCTTGCTGCGGCCATCGCGCGCGCCGCCGGGCATATCGGCCATGTGCATTTTGTGGACAATACCCGCGCCGTTCCGGGCCTGGGCTGCCTCGCGCTGGGCGGGCTCGCCGAGTGCCTTGGCGTGGCTGGCTATGACGGCTTTCTCGGCATGGAGGCCGTGCCGGGGGAGGACCCGGAGGCCGAGGCCCGCGCCGGCCTTGCCACGGTGCGCGCCCTGCTGTCGCGCCCGGCCTTGCGCGGGGAGTAGGAGCGGACAAAAGCACAAGGAGGCCGCATGTTTTCCCTGAACGGCAAGACCGCCTTCATCACCGGCTCGAGCCGCGGCATCGGCCACGGCATCGCGCGCGCCCTGGCCCGGCAGGGCGCCGACATCTGGCTCTCGGGCGTGCACCGCGACGGGCTGGACGCCGCCGTGGCGGCCTTGCGCCGCGACTTCCCCGAGCGCCGGGTCAACGGCGTCCTCTGCGACGTGGCGAAGCAGGAGAGCGTGGACATGGCCCTCGCCACCATTGCTGCCGCCGGGCCGCTCCACATCCTCGTCAACAACGCGGGCATCAACCTGCGCGCTCCCGTGGAGGACATGCCGGACGAGCTTTGGCAGCGCATGCTCGATACCGACGTGACCGGCGTCTTCCGCGTGTCGCGCGCGGCACTCCCCCTGCTCAGGGCGCAGGGCGGCAAGGTCATCAATCTCTGTTCGCTCATGAGCGAGATCGCCCGGCCCGGCATCGCGCCCTATGCCGCAGCCAAGGGCGCCGTGCGCCAGCTCACGCGCGCCCTGGCGACAGAGTGGGCGCAGTACAATATCCAGGTCAACGGCGTAGCGCCCGGCTTCATCGCCACGGACATGAACCGGCCGCTCATGGAAGACGCGGAGCTTAACGCCTACATCATGCGCCACACGCCGGCGAAGCGCTGGGGCGACGTGGAGGAAGTGGGGAGCGCCGCCGCCTTCCTGGCCTCGCCGGCGGCGGATTTCATCACCGGGCAGATCCTCTTTGTGGACGGCGGCTTCATGGCCTCGCTCTAGCCGCCCCGCGCCGCCCTCTCGCGGCCGCCGGCCACCACCAGCAGGGTCGCGGCCACGATGAGGCAGCCGCCGAAGATCTCGCGGCCGCTGATGCTCTCGCCCAGGAAGAGCAGGGAAAGGCTTACTGCCGTGACCGGCTCCAGCGCGCCGAAGATGGCCGTGGCCGTGGGGCCGATGAGGGCGATGGCCTTGAGGGTGAAGAGCAGCGAGAGCACGGTGGGGAAGAGGGCGAGGCAGGCGAGGTTGGTCCACGCGAAGAGCGTCTGCGGCGCGTGGAAGCCGCCGCTTGCGGGCAGCGCCGCCACGAACACGAGCCCCCCGAAAAGGAGCTGCCAGAGCAGGGCGCGCAGCGGCGGCACCAGCGCCAGCACCCGCGAGACCTTCACCATGACGAGATAGACGGCATAGGTCAGCGACGAGAGGAAGATGAGCACAAAGCCCGTCACATTGATGTCCGCGCCCTCGCCCGGCTGCATGAGCAGGCAGAGCCCGGCCGCGGTGAGGCCAAGGCAGACGCCGGTGACGAGCCGGAATTTTTCATGGAAAAACAGGGTCATGAGCAGCGAGGTCAGGACAGGATACATGAAGAGCAGGGTGGAGGCGAGGCCCGCGTTCATGAAGCGGTAGGCCTCGTAGAGCGCCAGCGACGAAAGGCCCATGACGATGCCGGAAACGGCCAGCGGCATGACCTCCCGCCGGTACGGCAACAGCCGCTGCGCGCGCCCCACGATGATGGCCGCGAGCAGCGGGATGCCGAGCAGATAGCGGAACAGCAGCACCGAGACCGCGTCCATGCTGCTGTACAGCGGCACGGCGAAGAGCGGGTTGGTGCCGTAAAAGGCGGCGGCCAGCGCGGCGAAGCCGTAGCCCCAGAGATTCCCGGCGTTGCCGCCTGCGCGGGTTCGCGTGGTGTGGGGCGCGGGGGCTGGCATGGGGGCCTTGGCCTCTGCCTAGCCTTCCTGCTTGCCGCAGACGAGGCCGAGGCGGCGCCCGGATTCGGCATAGTGGTCGAGCAGGGCGCGCTCGATGACGCCCCGGTCACGGCTCACGAGCGCCTTGTAGAGCACGGCGTGGCGCTCGTAAAACTCGCTCGGCGAGAACAGGGTGTCCCAGCACTTGTAATAGAGAAACTTGGAGATGTGCGAGCAGGAATTGCGCGCGATGCCGGCCATGAGCCGGTTGCGGCAGGGGGCGAGCAGCGCGTCGTGGAAGGCCTCGTCAATCTGGCTCAGGGCCGCGAGGCCCGGGGCCGTCCTGCTCTGGCGCTCCATTTCCTCAAGGATGCCGGCAACTTTGGCAAGCGCCGCGTCGTCCCAGCGCTCCAGCGACTGCACGATGCAGGCGCCCTCGAGGGTGCCGCCGAGGCAATAGCTGTCTTCGATCTCCTGTAGGGTGAGGTGGCGGATGCAGCGGGTCTTTTGCGGCTCGCCCGTGACGAGTCCCTGCAACAGCAGGCTTTGCAGGGCCTCGCGCACCGGGCCGCGGCTGATGCCGAGGTGCCGGGCGATCTCGCCTTCGCGGATGGGGGCGCCGGGAGTGAGGGTGCCGTCCAGCAGGCATTGCTTGATATAGGCCGTGGCCTGCTCGGCGTAGGTCTTGATCTGGGACAAGGGCGGCGCTCCTCGGGTGGAAGGAAGGAATGAGGTAGCGCCGCCCCCGGGCTGTGTCAAGCCTTCCAGGCCTTGCGGAAGGTGTCCTCATAGGCGTAGAGCGCCGGCGAGCCGCCCGTGTGCAGGAAGAGCACCCTGGCCCCTTCGGGGAAGTAGCCCTTGCGGGTCAGGTCCATGAGGCCGCTCATGGCCTTGCCCGAATACACCGGGTCGAGCAGGATGCTCTCGGTGCGGGCGAGCATGGTCACGGCCTCCACCATGGCGTCCGTGGGCAGGGAATAGCCGGGGCCCACATAGTCGTCAAACACCTTGACCGCTTCGCGCGGCATGTCGAAGTGCGCGCCCGTGTAGTCGCCGATCTTTTCCATGAGCGAATACACGGCCTCCTCCTGCACGGCCTTCTTGCGGTTGACGCCGATGCCCGTCACCGGGATGTTCATGTTGCAGCCGAGCATGCCGAAGAGGAAGCCCGCATGCGTGCCCGCGCTGCCGCTCGGCACCACGATGTGGTCGAAATCGAGCTGCTTGGCGAACATCTGCTCCATGAGCTCCTGCGCGCAGGAGACATAGCCGAGCGCGCCCACCGCGTTGGAGGCGCCCCCGGGCACGATGTAGGGCTTTTTGCCCTCGGCGCGGAGCTTGGCCGCCACCTTTTCCATTTCTTCCATCATGTTGCTGCCGCCGGGCACCACGGTGATGCTCTTCACGCCGAGGAGCTGGTAAAGGAAGTTGTTGCCCGAGGCGTCCGGCTTGTAGCTGTTGGGCACGCGCTCCTCGAGCACGAGGTGGCAGTCCAGCCCCTCATGCACGGCCCAGGCCAGGGTGAGGCGGCAGTGGTTGGACTGGACGGCCCCGCAGGTGATGATGGTGTCCGCGCCCTTGGAGAGGGCATCGGCGATGGTGAAGTCGAGCTTGCGGGTCTTGTTGCCGCCGCCCGCGCCGGGCAGCAGGTCGTCGCGCTTGATCCAGAGGCGGATCTTGTCGCCCAGCGCCTTGCTGAACGCGGGAAGGAATTCCAGCGGCGTGGGTTCCTTCACATAGCCGCGACGGGGGAAACGTGCCAGATTCATTGTCTGCTCCTCCTTGGGAGTCTTGCGCGGGCCGTGACAAGTGCCCCCCCCCCCCCCCGGGGGGGGTGTTTTTTTTGGT
>CAMWVJ010000116.1 GCA_947177645.1 uncultured Desulfovibrio sp. | reverse complement strand
CTTCCCGCACTGTCCCAGCCGGCGAAAAGCTGCGGCAGCGCGAGCGCCGGGAGTGTCCAGATACAGCCGAGCACGAAGCCCGCGGGCCCGAACCAGACGAAGGCGCGGTCAAGCCCGGGCGCGTTGGGACCCGGCGCCGGAGTGTCCGCTGTGGCTGCGCGCTTCGGCAGGGCGAAGCGGCTCAGAAAGGCGAGGGCGTCGGCAAGGCCCGCTGCCGCGGGCCTCCACGCGCCCACTAGGTGCGGCCCCCTTGGGTCTGGGCGAAGGCGAGGGCATAGAGGTGGTGGAAAAAGTCCACATATTCCACATGCACATGCTCGGGCACCTTGATGCGGGCCGGCGCGAACGTGAGGATGGAAGTGATGCCCGCCTCCACGATGTGGTTGGCCGCGCGCTGGGCGCGTTCCGGCGGGGTGGTGATGATGCCCATCTGGATGTCGAGCTCGGGCGCGCACGCGGACAAATCGTCGGTGCAGCGCACTTCGAGGCCGTGCATGATCTCGCCGATCTTGAAGGGGTCGCAGTCGAAAACGCCCACGATATTGAAGCCGCGCGCGCGGAAATCGCCGTGGTTGAGGATGGCGCGCCCGAGATTGCCCGCGCCTACGAGGGCCATGCGCCACTCGCGATTGACGCCGAGGGCGTTCTTGATGGCCGCGATGAGCGCGTCCACGCGGTAGCCCACGCCGCGCACGCCGAACTCGCCGAAATAGGCGAGGTCCTTGCGCACCTGCGAGCCGTTGACGCCGCAGGCCTCGGCGAGGGGATTGGAGGACACCACCTCCACGCCGTCGCGGGCAAGGTTTTCCAGAACCTGCACATAGATGGCGAGCCGCTGGATGGTGGCGCGGGGGATATGTTTGCTCTTGGGGGCGGTAGTCATGATCCTTTCCTTGAGGCGAAAGTCTGGCGGAGCGCCGGGTGCCGAGCGCGCCCCGTCAGCGTATGCGATACGTGAAAAAAAGCCGCGGTGCAAGCGCCCCGGCGCGGCGCGTCTTTCGGGCTCCGGCGGGGCGGAGCGATATGCGCCGATGCAGCAGCAGGATAGCCCAGAAATTTTCCGGGATACCAAATTGGCCATCGACAGAGATTCTTGCCTCCCGTCAAAGGACGGGGAGTGCAGGAAATTTTTTCTTCCCCATTTATGAGTTAGGGCGATATATCCACTTGGATTTTTTACTGAAGCAGTACACCGAAAGGGAGCACGCATCTTGCATCCCTTGTGAAAAGTTTTCACGCGGGAGAAAGTTTCCATGCACATTTCCGCCAATTATTCTGCGAGCGGCATCGTATCTGTCCCCTCTGCGCATCCGCAGAAGAGGACCGCGCCCCCGAGCTTGGGAAAATCCTTTGACACTGTTTCCATTTCCCCGGAGGCGCTCCTTGCGTATAAAAATTCCTCTCTGCAGAAAGGCGGCCTGACCAACGAGCAGTTGGAGGCCAAGCTCTCCACATTTTTTAACAGGTGGCATTATGGGCCGGATTTTCCTGTAAATGAAAATATTGCCATAGAATACGGCTCTGGAGAACTGCTGCCCGAAAATAAGGTATTAAAAGAGTCTTTTGAAAAAGCCATAGATAAAATCTTTGCCGATTATGACTATTCCATAGAAGACGGCCCTGTTTCGCAGGAGATCCTTGACAAATGGCGTCCGCTCGTGCACAAGCTGGATGCCATTGCTGCGCTGGGTGACATAATGGTTCTGGACGAGTCGACACTGGAAACGGCAGCCAATTTTTTACAAAAGCTGGAAAAATCCTGGAGCGAAATGGTCAATGAGGATGACTCACTCTCGGGCCAGTTCCATTCCGCTACGCATGCGTGGAAGCAACAGCCGCAAACAGAGAGGGAAATACAGGAAAAAATCGAGAAAAAGAAACGGGAATCACTTGAGGAGGCCTAGCCCATCTTCTCTGAAACAAGGGCTTTTCAAGGGGAGATAATTCAGGCGTGCTATCATCGCACGCGATGATGCAGAAGCGAAGGGCCAGCCCTATCTAAGAGAAAGAGAAAAATGCCGCACGGGTTCGGGACGCCCCGAGGGGCTTGCCTGCCTTCCGGGGCACCCGCTATCTGAACAGACTTTCAAACAGATAGGCGGTACTGTGCGGTGAAAAGGAATTATACCGCAACGCCACTATCAGGTCGTGGATGTAGGTGCCGTCGATCTTGGGTTCAGATTTTTGGCACCCAAGGACAAGATACAGGGCGGAGTACAACGCGATGGTCTCATTCACGAATCTGTTGGCTTCTTCGTTTTCGGGCACACTGAAGGGTTTGAGCTTCCGTATCCAAAAGCATAAGATGCCGGCCATCTTGTAGGGGCTGACGCGATAGGGGCGGTCAGCCGGAAAATCCTTTCTCTCGGATTCAAATATCCGCGTGAAACACTCATCAATGATATAGGTTCTGCCCACTACCTCGCAGTCATATTGTTCTTCATATATCTTCGCCGGGCGCTGAAAAATCTCCTCCGGAATCCCGAGATCCATGTACGACATGGCCTTACTTGCCTTGGTTGTCCGCGCCTGACAGCAACTTGATACCGTTCTTAAGTGCTTGCTGGATCTCCGGGTTCTGGGCGGCCACATCGGCACCCTTGTTGATGCACTTGCACATCAACTTTACCGTCCAGGCCTTTCCTGTATTCGTCTTAAAGGGCGCCTTCATGCTGTCCAGTTCTTTTTCCGTGGGATGTCTTCCGATGAGCTTCATTTTTTCTCCGACGAGAAGACTACGCCTTGATTTTAAAATCCCTTAACCGGCTCCAATCCTTGCGAATCGTCAACTCTACGCAGGACATTTTTGAAAACATGTAACATTGATTCACAAGGTCTTCAAGCGGCTCTGCGCTGGACACCGGGGCGCTCATGTGGCGCCCTGCTCCGAAAGCCCCTCCCACGCCAGCCTGTGCGCAGGGGCTAGCGTCCCGGGGCCGGGCGCCCGCCTTGGCGGTCGAGGATGCGCAGGCCCACGGCCTCGGCCAGATGGGCTTCGCCGATGGCAGGGGCGCCCTCGAGGTCGGCGATGGTGCGGGCCACGCGCAGGATGCGCGTACAGGCGCGGGCCGACAGGCCGAGGCGGTCCATGGCCGCCTCCATGAGGGCGTGGCCGGCCGCGTCCAGGGCGCAGTGACGTTCCAGTTCGCGCCCGGAAAGGGTGGCGTTGAGCGCGGGAGCCGCGTGGGCGTCGCCCTCGGCGGAAGCCCGCGCCGCCTGCGCCGCCCGCGCGGCGAGCACGCGCCCGCGCATGGCCGCGCTGCTCCAGCGTTCGGGCACGCTGGCGCTGCCCGGGCGGAACTCGGCATAGCTCACCTGCGGCGCGTCCACATGCAGGTCGATGCGGTCGAGCAGGGGCCCGGAGAGCTTGCGCCTATAGCGCGCAACCTCCTCGGGGCGGCAGGCGCAGGCGTGGGCGCTGTCGCCATAATGGCCGCAGGGGCAGGGATTCATGGCCGCCACGAGGATGAAGCGCGCGGGATACGTCACGCTCCCGGCGGCGCGCGACACCGTGACCATGCCGTCTTCCAGCGGCTGGCGCAGGGCCTCCAGCGCGGCGCGCGGAAATTCGGGGAGCTCGTCGAGAAAGAGCACGCCACGGTGCGCCAGGCTCACCTCGCCGGGGCGCGGCGTGCGCCCGCCGCCCACGAGGGCCACGTCCGAGACGGTATGGTGCGGCGCGCGGAAGGGGCGCTCGGTCACAAGGCCCGAATCCGGCGCGAGCTGGCCGGCCACGCTCAGGATGCGGGTCACGTCCAGCGCCTCCTCAAAGGCGAGCGGGGGCAAAATGCCCGGGAGGCGCCGGGCGAGCATGGTCTTGCCGCTGCCAGGTGGCCCCACGAGCAGGATATTGTGGCCGCCGGCCGCGGCGATCTCAAGGGCGCGCTTGGCCGCCTCCTGTCCCTTGACCTCGGCGAAGTCCGGCACGGGAGCGACTGCCTGGGCTGCGGGGTCGGCCCGGCGGGGAGGTTCGGGCGCGTCCTCCCCGGCGAGAAAGGCCGCGCATTCCGCAAGGCTTTGCGGCGCGAAGACGGGGAGCCCGGAAACCACGCTGGCCTCGGCGGCATTGGCCGGCGGCACCACGAGACCGTCGGCGCGGCCCTGTGCCATAAGCTCCCGCGTGAGCAGGGCCAGCGGCAGCACGCCGCGCACGGGCCGAAGGCCGCCCGCAAGGGAGAGCTCGCCCGTAAAGACGAGGCGTTCCGCGCGTTCGGCCGGCACGAACCCGGCGGCGGCGAGCAGGCCGAGCGCGAGCGGCAGGTCATAGCCCGCGCCGGACTTGCGCTGCCCGGCCGGGGCGAGGTTGACGGTGACGCGCGCCGGCGCCAGCTTGAAGCCGCTGGCCCGAAGCGCGGCGAACACGCGGTCGCGCGCCTCGCGCACCTCGGTCTCGGGCAGGCCCACGAGGCTGAAGCCGGGCAGACCCTGGCGGGCGTAGTCCACTTCCACTTCCACGGGGTAGGCGTCCACCCCGGAGAGGGCGCCGCTCAAGAGGCGGACGATCACGCGCGCCGCCGCTGCCTACAGGAGCTTCTGGCCGATGCGCGACCAGCGGATGTCGTCGAGGCCGCCCCAGGACCAGTAGATGCGCCAGGCCTTGGCCTTGATGTCGCTCTTGTCCACAAAGCCCCAGAAGCGCGAGTCCAGCGAATTGTCGCGGTTGTCGCCCATGACGAAGTATTTGCCCGGCGGCACGGTCACAGGCGCGTAGTTGTCGCGCACGGGCTCGCGGCCCGTGGGGTCGCTGTGGCGGATGTAGCTCTCCTTCACGGGCTGGCCGTTGCGGTAGAGCTGCTTGTCGCGCACCTCGATGACATCGCCGGGCACGCCGATGATGCGCTTGATATAGTCCACGCTTTTGTCGTTGGGGTAGCGGAAGATGATGATGTCGCCACGCGCGGGCTCGTCGCCCTCGTAGAGATAGGTGTCGGTGAAGGGGATCTTGACGCCGTAGGCGAACTTGCTGGCGAGCAGGTGGTCGCCCACGAGGAGCGTCCCCACCATGGATTCCGACGGGATCTTGAAGGCCTGGACGATGAAGGTGCGGATGACGAAGGCCAGGATGAGCGCCACGGCGAGCGCTTCCGCATATTCGCGCCACAGGGACTTTTTGCCGCGCGGCCGGCGCTGGAGGGTGATGGGATTCATGGG
>CAMWVJ010000115.1 GCA_947177645.1 uncultured Desulfovibrio sp. | reverse complement strand
AGATAGGGCAGGGTGGCCTCCACCTGACCGGTCTGGTACGCCTCGCGCACCAGGCAGTTCAGCGCGACGATGTTGGCGGCGGATTTTTCGAGGGCGCGGCAGAAGTAGCCGAAGGCTTCCTCATGGTTGCCCTGCTCCATGTGCACGAGGCCGATGCCGCACAGGGCCTTGTCGGTCTCTTCCACGGCCGCGGCTTTCTGGTAGAGCACCAGCGCCTTGTCCAGCTCGGAGCGCTGCACGGCCACGGTGGCAAGGCCCATGTAGGGAGCGGCGCTGCGGGAATTGCCCGCGGCAGCCTTGCGGTAATACTCCTCGGCCTTGTCAAAGTCGCCCATGAACAGGTAGCACTCGCCCAGTTCCTTGTTGATTTCGTAATCCAGCTGATTTTCCATGGTATCCTCCCCTTTTGAGGCTTTTCCCACATGGCGCGATGGCGCCGGTGATGTGCCCGGAATTATGCAGGGAGCATGCCACGAAAAAGAAATGGCGGAAAATCAAGAAGTTATCTGGATGAGGGGTGTGGCGGCCGGGAAAAATCTGACCACGGGGTGCCAAAAACTGCCCCTTCCGGGGGTGGGCGGACCACCGGCGCGTCGTGCCCTTGACGCGGGAACGGCAAATCTTGCCGCCCGGCGGTGAAGGGGGCGGTCAGCGCCCCGCGAGCGCGGCGCGGCCGCCATGGGCCTCGATGTGCCGCATGAGCGTCTGGAACACGCCGTCGATGTCGAGCGCCGAGGTATCCACGATGAGTGCGTCCTCGGCCGGCCTCAAGGGGGCCACGGCGCGTTCGCGGTCCAGGGTGTCGCGCTCGCGGATCTGCTCTGTGAGCACGGCGAGGTCTTCGTGCTGCCCGCGGCTTGCAAGGTCGCGCTGGCGCCTGAGGGCCCGCGTTTCCGGCGTGGCGTCGAGAAAGAACTTGAAGCGCGCCCCGGGGAAGACGGCCGTACCCATGTCCCGCCCTTCGGCCACCAGCGGCCCGCGCTCGCCCATGCGCCGCTGCGCTTCTTTAAGGATATCGCGCGCCGCCGGCACCGTGCCCAGACGCGCGGCCAAAAGGCCCACGGCCTCGGTGCGGATCTCGTCGCCCACCGGGGCGCCCGCGCAGGAAAGGCGGCTGTCTGCCCCGCTCCCCTCAAGGGTGAAGGGCCACGCCGCGCAGCGCGCCCGCAATTCCTCCGGCGCGAGGGCCGTTGCGTCGGGTCCGAGGCGCAGGGCCAGGGTGCGGAACATGGCCCCGGTGTCCAGATAGGGCAGGGAAAGGGCTTCAGCCAGGCGCCGCGCAAGAGTGGTCTTGCCCACGCCGGCGGGGCCGTCCAGCGTCACCACGGGGAGGAGGGGAGCGGTCATGCGCCAAGCTCCTGCTCAAGCGCGCGCAGAAAGGCCGCGTTCTCCTCCGGCGTGCCCACGCTGACGCGCAGGTGCTCGGGCAGCCCGTAACTGCGCAAGGGCCGGATGATGATGCCGCGCCTGAGCAGCCCTTCAAAACAGTCGCGGGCGTCGTGCCCTTCCGGCAGGCGGAACATGAGGAAGTTGGCCTCGCTCGGCCAGACTTGGCAGCCGAGCCTGGTGAGGCCTTCCGCAAGCTCGCAGCGCCCCTCGCGCACGGTCGTGAGCGTGGCGGCGCGAAAGGCCGTGTCTTCCATGGCGGCCAAGGCGGCTTCCTCGGCGAGCACATTGACCGAGAAGGGCAGCCGGCTGCGCCAGAAGCCGTCCGCGATGGCCGGCGGTACGATGCCGTAGCCGAGCCTCAAGCCCGCGAGCCCCCAGCTCTTGGAAAAGGTGCGCAGGATGGCCACATTTTCCGGCAGCTCCCGGGCATGGAGCAGGGAAGTGGCGGCTTCGTCCTCCGCAAAATCCATATAGGCCTCGTCCACCACAAGGAGCGCCCCGGGCGCCGTTTCGGCGAGGCGGCGCGCCAGCCGGAGCACGTCTTCCCGCGGGGGGCAGTAGCCGGAGGGATTGTCCGGCGTGGTGACGAAAACAAGCCGCGTTGCGGAGTCTGCCAAATCGGCGAGGCCGTCCAGATCCTGGGAAAAATCTTCCCGCAGGGGGCGGCGGCGCAAGCCCACGCCGGCCACGCGCGCCTGGATGGGATAGATGCTGAAGCAGGGTTCGCAGCAGACGATATTATGCTCCCCGTCGGCGGCAAGCATGCGGATGAGAAGGTCGATGATCTCGTCCGAACCGTTGCCCACCACGATGCGCTCGGGAGCCACGCCGTGCAGCCTGGCGAGCGCCTTCCGAAGGCGCGGGTTGCCCCCCTGCGGGTAGCGGAAGGCGAGGCCGGCGTTGCGGCGCACGGCTTCCTGCGCCAGCGGCGAGGCGCCCAGGGGGTTTTCGTTGCTGGCGAGCTTGATGACCTTGGCGAGGCCGTGGCGGCGCTGGATCTCGGCGATGGAAAGCCCCGGCGCATAGGCGTCCAGCGCCCGGATGCGCTCAAGGACCGATGGTGCGGACATGATGACCTCGATGAAAAACGCCGCCTCACGCGGCAATGCCGGGAGTGCCCGGGAAGGCCCCTGGGAGGCCCTGGGCGCTCCCGGCGGTGCGGGAGTGTCAGGCCTTGGGGGCTTCGGAAGGCCGGATGGTGAGCACGGGCATGTCAGCATTCTTGACCACCTTTTCGGCCACGGAGCCGAAGAGGATACGGTCAATGCCCTTCCTGCCGTGGGTGCCCATGACGATGATGTCCACCTTCTCCTCGTGGGCGCGGTTCAGGATCTCTTCGGCGGCGTAGCCGATGAGCACCTGGCCGCGGGCCTCGATGCCCGAGAAGTTTTCGGCCACAAAGGCCTCCATGGACTTTTCGGCGCCTGTGACGATCTCGCCGACGAAATTCTCAATGGTATTGGGCGGCACGTGGAAGCCCACATACTGGCTCAGCGAGGGCGCCGTATAGACCACGATGACGCTGGCCCCCATGCCCTTGGCCAGCATGGCTGCATATGCGGCCACATCCTTGCTGTGGTCGGAGAGGTCAACCGCGCACAGGATCTTCTTGATTTCCTTCTTGGCCATGGCATCCTCCTCGGCGTGGCCCCGCGCGAGCGCGCCGGGCCTTTGGGATTCAACGTCTGGATATAGATAAGGATAGGGGCTTTTGAAAAAATAGACAAGTGCCCGGCATGACGCTAGACTGTGGCAGGAAGATAGGGGCGGAAAGAACTGCGCGGGCGCACGCCCGGCGGGTGCCGGAGGCCCGCGACGGGCAGAAATTGCCGCCGCCTTTTTGGAAAAAGTCTTGAAAAATGCCGTATTGCGGCCGGCGCCTTCTTGGCAGGCTTATTGCACATTGCCGGGAAACGCCAACCCTGGAGGCGATTATGGAAATAAATGCCGAACAATTGGAAGCGTTGCTGCGCGTACAGGAGCAACAGGCGCAGGGCACCCGCAAAACTGCGGCCCAGCCCGGCGTCTTCGATGCCCTCCTGACCGAGCAACTGGCCGGCCAGGATGCCGGCGCGGCGGCCACAAGCCCGCTTCCTCCGGGCGCGCAGGCTGCGCTTTTCAGCCAGATCATGCTGAACGGCGTCGGCGCGAGCGAGGCGACGGACCCGGATACCGCGGTGTTCCAGGCGGCCTTTGACCAGGCCTCCGGCACCCTCGATATGTGGGATACCTACGCCAAGACCCTGGGCTCGTCCCCGACCGACAGCTCCCTGCGCGAGGCCTATGCCCTGCTTGAGGGCATAGACAGCGAGGTGACGCGGATAAGGGCAGATACCGCCGGCGTCCGGGGCAAGAACCCCGGGCTCGACAGCCTGCTCAACGAACTGGAAGTGCTGACCGCCACGGAAAAATTCAAATTCAACCGCGGCGACTACCTCATGTAGCCGCCAGCAGCCCAATGCTGAAAAAACCGCAGGTTTCAGGGAGCCTGCGGTTTTTTTTTTGCGGTCTTTTTCCGGGCGACTCAGCGCGTGCCCGCCGGAGCCGCTGCAATGTCCACAGCGGCCAGCCGGGCGAGGAGTTCCGCGCGGATGGCGCCGTACGCCGCGTTTTCCGGCAGGCCCTCGATGAGGCGCCGGGCATGGCCGGCCGCGGCGAACTGGCGCCGGCTGGCCGGAAAGTGCATGTCGAAGAGCCAGCTCCCGAGGAGCACGCGCAGGTCATTGACGCTCGTCAGGTCCGAATAGGAGGCCACGCGCCCCTCGCGGGCGGCGCGAAGCACCGTGTCGCTCACCAGGGCCTCGTCGTCGGGGAGGCCCAGCACCACGGTGGGGTGCCAGGGCTTGGGACCGCTGAGGTTTTCGTGCATCACCCGGAGGATGTCCAGCTTGTCCGCGTCGCGCACCACATGGGTCACCAGGGCGGCGTCCTCGGGGAGCCCCCGGGGCAGCTGGAAGCGGTTGTGCAGCCCCACGGCCGTGAGCACCCGCCGGCGCAGGCCCGGCCCTTCATCATCAAGACGGCGTTCGCGCTTGAGGATCTTCACCCCCATGAGGCCGTGATTGCAGGATTCTCGGTCGCGGAAGGTGCGGTAACAGCGGTACTGCTCGAAGCGCGCCACATCATGATAGAGCGCCGCGAGATGGCAAGCCCGCTCAAGCTCGGGGTCAGGTGCGCTTTCGGCCGTGATGGCGCGTGCCGTGGCCAGCACCTCGCGGGTGTGCCGGAGCTTGAGGTCGATGGGGCCGGCATCGCCGGTCTCAAGGGCGCGCTGCTCCCGCGCATAGCTCTCGAACCATGCTTCGTGTTCCGCAATGTCCATGCCCGTCATGTACGCCCTGCGCGGCGCACTGGCAAGCGCCGCTCCCGGGGAACGGGCGGCCGCGCCTTGCATATTTTCTGAAACAACGTATGCTTGGCGGCGAAACCGGCGGCGCCGCACGGCGCACGTTTCCGGCGCGAGGGCATTGGCCGCGCTGCCGAAAGCCGGCTTCGCAAATTTTTCCGGGCGCCTTGCGGGCGCCCACATATAAGGAACTGCATGACTTCCGAGCAAGATTTCCCCCCCGCGACGAGCCCAGCAACCCCACCTTCCAGCCCGCCACTTCCCGCCGAGAGCGCCTCCCCGGGCGCGGAAGACGCCCCGCGCCCCCGTCGGCGGGCGCCACGGCGCGCGACGCCCGCTGCGGACGCCCCCGCCGGAGCCCCGGACACCGCGGGCCCCGCGGAGAACGCACCCTCGGAAAACGACCCGCCCAAACGCGGCCCCCCGCGCGGACGCGGCAGGAG
>CAMWVJ010000114.1 GCA_947177645.1 uncultured Desulfovibrio sp. | reverse complement strand
TTCTTCCTTGCAAGCACCAAAAAATCTTATTTTTTAGGATTCTTCCGGCACCAGCACCCGTCTTTCGCTTCGCTCCAGACGGGATAAAGGAAGGGCTGGCCGCTGCAATACATAAAAAGCGCGGGGGCAGTGTGACCCCCCGCGCAGAGCCTGACAGAGTGGGCGGCTTATGCCGGCGACTGGAGCACGCCCCGCCGCCCCAGCCAGTCGAGCATGGAAAGGCGCACGCGCTGGAGCCTGGTGGCGAGATTCTGGATGTCCTGCGCCGCCGGGGAGCCGGGCGCATAGGCGAGCAGCGGCTGCTGGCGGCACACGGCCTCGGGGAGCTTCTTGTCCATGCGCACATGGCCGAGCAGGACGGGCTCGATCTGGAGGAAGTGCCCGCACGCGCCCTTGAGCTTGTCGAAGGTGGCCTGGGCCTCCTTGGCCGAAGCCGCCTGGTTCACTACCACCATGAAGTCGCGCAGGCCGTAGCGCGCATTGAGCACCTTGATGAGCGCGTAGCTGTCCGTGAGCGAGGTGGGCTCGGGCGTGATGACGACGAGCCTCACGGCGGCGAGCGCCGCGAAGGCCTGCACCGTCTCGGAGATGCCGGCGCCGAGATCCATGAATACATAATCATAGGCGCCGAGCATGGGCTCCAGCCGCTCCAGCAGGGCCGCGCGCAGGTCGGGCGAGAGGTCGTTGAGCTCGGGCACGCCCGAGGCCGCGGGCAATACGTCGAAGCCCTTGGCGATGGGGTGCAGCACCTCGGCAAGGGAGCTGCCGCCCATGAGGGCGTCCTGCAGGTTGCCCTCGGGCGTGATGCCGAGCAGGACATCGAGGTTGGCGAGGCCCATGTCGCAATCCATGAGCAGCGCCTTGAAGCCCTGCTCGTGGAGCGCCCAGGCGAGGTTGAGGGTGAGGTTGGTCTTGCCGACGCCGCCCTTGCCGCTGAGCACGGCAATGCTCAAGGTGGTGTTCATTTGGGATCTCCGCCGAAAAAGAGAAAGCGTTTTTCCCCGGAATGGACCAGGGTCGAGCCGTGGCTTCCGGAAGTTTCCTGATGGATATAGCCCTCGTCCTGGTCGAGGGCCATGTCGAGCGCGGCCCAGGTGCGCGTGAGCAGTTCCTGGGCGCGGGGCGCGCGCTCGTGCCCCACATGGACGACGCCGAGCGCGCAGACAGCCCCGCTCCCGGCGGTGATGCCGCCGGTGGGGAAGAAGGGCCGCGCGGCCTCGGCAAAGGCTGCCTGCACGTCCTCCGCGAAGCGGCGGGTGCGCAATTGCCCCATGCCGGGCAAGAGCAGGATATAGCGGCCCGGGCCGGCCGCGCCCAGGCTGTCGCAGGCTTCGAGCATGCCCTGCAGGGTCTCGCCGAGGATGCGCTCGAGCCGGGCCACGGTGCCGTCGCCCAGGGCCGTGGCAAGGCGCCTGCGCTCGGCGAGCGCCGCGGCCACGAGGCTCAGGCCCCCGCCGTGGCGCGAAAGCCGCAAAAGCTCGCGCTCGAGCTGGGCCGCGAACATGGTGCTGCCAAGGGCGCCCAAAAGTACGTCCCCGGGTCCGGGCCGCGTGGCGCAGGCCGGGTCGGCCCGAAGGTCGGCCACGCGCACGCCGGTGACGATCTCGTCCGGCACGGGAAGCGCATACCATTGGCTGAGCGGATAGGCGCGGCAAAATTCCTGCCAGCCCTCGCGCGAAAAGCCGCGCACCACCCGCGCCACGAGAAGGGCGTCGGGCGCGCCGGGCGTGGCCTGCCCTTCGGGGAGGGCCTGAGGCTCCGGCCCATCCCCGCCGGCAGCGGCGAGGCTGCCGCGCAAATCGCCGAGCTCGCGGGCGAGCGCGTGCGGATCAGTGGTGTTCCTGTTCATGGCGGTAGAGAAGGTAATCGTGCTGGAACTGGTCGATACGCCCGTCGAGCACGGCGTCCACGTCGCCGGCTTCGGTGCCGGTGCGGTGGTCCTTGACGAGGCGGTACGGCTGGAGGGTGTAAGTGCGGATCTGGCTGCCGAAGGCGATGGCGTCCTTGCCGGCGTACTGGGCCTGGCGCTCGGCGTCGCGCTTTTGCAGCTCCATGTTGTAGAGCCGCGCCTTGAGGACGCGCAGGGCCGACTCCTTGTTGTGGTGCTGCGACTTCTCGTTCTGGCACTGGGCCGAGATGCCGGTGGGGAGGTGCGTCACGCGCACGGCCGAGCTCGTGGTGTTGACGCTCTGGCCGCCGGGCCCGCTGGAGCGGAAGATGTCAAAGCGCAGGTCGGATTCCTTGATGTCGAGCTCGATGTCGTCGCCCGCGTCCGGCATCACGTCCACCGAGGCGAAGGAGGTGTGGCGCCGGCCCGAGGCGTCGAAGGGCGAGATGCGGATGAGGCGGTGGATGCCGCGCTCGCTCTTCAGAAAACCGTAGGCGTGCGGCCCGGAAAGGCGCAGGGTGACGCTCTTGATGCCGGCCTCGTCGCCGGGCAGGTAGTCCAGCTCTTCCACGCCGAAGCCGCGGCGCGCCGCCCAGCGGGTGTATTGCCTGAGCAGCATTTCCGCCCAGTCCTGGGATTCGGTGCCGCCGGCGCCGGGGTGGATCTCGAGGATGGCGTCCTGCCCGTCCTCCTCGGCGGAAAGCAGCATGACGAGCTCGGTCTCATCGAGGCGGCTGGCGAGATCGGCCTGGGCCTGCGCGAGGGATTCCATGGCCTCCTGCGCCTCGGCTTCGTCGCTTTCCGAGGCGAGGAGGAGCCATTCCTCCATGTCGTCGTGCGCCTTTTTGAGGGCGGAAAGGCGGTTCACCTCGTCCTCGAGGCGGCGCTTTTCCTGAAGCAGGGGCGTCAGTGCCTCGGGTTTGTCCCACGCGCCGGGCCGGGCCAGCTCGGCCGCGATGTCGGCGAGGCGCTTTTCGTCGCTGGCGGCGTCAAAGCCGCCCCCAGAGGCTGGTGAATCGCTGGGTCAGCGGCCCTGAGGCCGCGCGCAGATCGCTGAGCTGGAGCATATGTTCTCCCTGACGCCGATGGGCGCCTTAAAAAATACTTGGGCGCGTGTGTCCCGTTCAGGCGCGCCCCCGGCGGCGCACCAGGGTCACGGCGAGGAGCGCGCCGAGCGCCATGAGCGGCAGCCAGGGCGCGAGCCTGTGGTAACGGCTCTCGCCGGAGCAGAGGCGCGCCCGCGCCGCGAGCGTGCCCGCGCGGAACAGCGGCCCCATGGCCGTGAGCCGGCCGCGCGTGTCCGCCACCGCCGAAATGCCGGTATTGGTGCCCCGAAGGAGCCAGCGCCCCTGCTCCAGAGCGCGCAGGACGGTGAGATACAGGTGCTGGCGCGAGGCCGGGGTACCGCGGAACCAGCCGTCATTGCTGATGTCCGCGAGGATGTTGGCGCCGTCCGTCACGCGCGCCTGGGCGAGCCACGGGAATATGCCTTCATAGCAGATGAGCATGCCGAGGGCAAGATTGCCGTACCTGAGGGGTGCCACGGCCGTCCCCTCGGTATAGACGCCCACGCCTTGCAAAAGCGCCTCGAGAAAGGGCCAGTTGAGCCAGTCGGGCGCGTATTCCCCGAAGGGCACGAGATGTTCTTTGTCGTAAAAGCCCGCGAGGCTCCCGTCCGGCGCCAGCAGGAAGGCGCGGTTGAAGATCAGCGGCTCGGTGCCCTTGCCCGGGGCCGGCCTTTCCACGCCGGGCGCGCCGAAGAGCAGGGGCACGCGTTCGCGGCGCACGAGCTCAAGCACCTCGGCGGAGAGCCGGTGCGTCTGGAAGAAGAAGGGCAGCGCCGTCTCGGGCCAGATGACGAGCGGGGCTTCCGCGCCGGCCTCGTCCGGCCGCCAGCCCAGGCCCGCCAGTCCCTCCCCGGTGAGCGTGCAGTACAGCTCCGTCGTTTCGGTCTGCATGGCCGGGAGCCACTTCTGCCCCTGGTCCACATTGCCCTCCACAAAGAGCACAGCAACGCTGTCCGGCCCCGTGGGCTCCGGCTCGAAGGGCGTCGTTTCCAGTTGCCAGTGGCCGTAGCCGAGGGTGAGCGCGATGATGGCGGCGGCGCAGGCGAGGCGGGGTGGCTGGAAGCCTTGAATATTTTGGGCCGCGAGACCGGCCAGCCGGGGAAAGGCGAAGAGCGCGAGCAGTCCGGCCCAGAGCCAGAGGGCGCCGGTGCCGCAGGCGCCCAGGGTGTCCGCGGTCTGGACGAGCAGGGGCCATGGCGCGAGCGCCCCGGCGAGCGGCAGCCACGGGAAGCCCACAACAAGGGCGAAGGCGTATTCGAGAAAGTACCAGGCAAGCGCCAGCGCGAGCGCGAGGCGCCACGGGGGCAGGCCGCGGCCGAGCCGTGCGGCGACGCAGAAAAAGCCCCCTTGCAGGGTGACGAGGGCCGCGATGAAGACGGCGCAGGGCACCGCCAGCGCCCAGGGCAGGCCGCCCACGTCATGCACGGGAAGGGAGAGCCAGTAGAGGGCGGCGGTGCCCCCGGCGAGGCTTGTGAGCCAGCCCCGGCTAAAGGCCGCCCGGGCGCCGGGCGCGGAAAGGCCGAGCGCAGTCAGCGCCAGCGGCCAGAGCAGGGCCAGCGGGGGAACGCTGAGGAAGTCATTGGGAAAGCCGAGCCACAGCCCGAGCACAGCGGTAAGCGCCCAAAGGGCGGCGGTAAGGGGCGCGGGGCCGCGCAGGGCGTCGGCACCGCTTGCGGGAGCGCCCCTCGCGCCCGCCAGGGCCCACGGGCGTTTCATGCGGCCGCCCCGCAGTCTGCCCCGAAGCCTGCTCCGAAGCCAGCGGCCGTCAGGCCCGGGGCCACATCTCCCGGCCAGCTCACAGCTCTTCCACGGGGATGGCCGCGGCGTCGGCGGCTGGCTCCATGCGCAAGAGGCGGATGAGCTTCATGTCCGCGTCGATGACCGTGAAGGTCCAGCCGTGGAGGGTGAAGGATTCGCCCTCGCCGGGCACATGGCCGGCCAGCATGCTCAGGTAGCCGCCGATGGTGTCCACCTCGTCGGAGCTGATGTTGACGCCAAGCTCCTCGAGGTCTTCCAGCAGGGCGCGGCCCGTGAGCTCGTAGACGCGCTCGCCCACCGAGCGGATGTCCTGCTGGCGCGGGGCGTCGTGCTCGTCCTCGATGTCGCCCACGATCTCCTCGAGCACGTCCTCGATGGTGATGAGGCCGCTCGTTCCGCCGTATTCGTCGAGGGCGATGGCGATGACCAGCTTGCGCGCCCGGAAGTCCTGCAGGAGGGTGCGGATGGGCT
>CAMWVJ010000113.1 GCA_947177645.1 uncultured Desulfovibrio sp. | reverse complement strand
GCCTCGTAGCTGGTCACGGCATTGCCGAGCAGCGCGAGGAAGTAGGCGCTGGTGAGGCCGGCGGGGCCGCCGCCGATGACGGCCACTTTCTTGCCGGTGGCCGGCCGGTTGCGGAAGAGCACGGCCCCGCGCTCGGCCATGTCGGCGCAGGCGCGCTCAAGGGCGCGGGTGTTGACGGCGCCCTCGAGGTTGTTGCGGTTGCAGGCGCCCATGCAGAAATGCGGGCAGACCCGGCCGGTGACCCCGGGGAAGGGATTTTTTGCCCTGAGATAGCGCAGCCCCTCGGTGAAATCGCCCTTTTCGGCGAGGGCCTGCATCTTCTGGATGGAATTGCCGGCCGGGCAGGCGCCCTCACAGGGCGAAGTGCGGAACTGTTCCTTCAGGCGCGGCCCCTGGGCGACGGGCTCGCGCAATTCTCGGCTGTACTTGGGAGGCATCTATGAACTCCTTGCGGCAGGGATGATTACAGCAGCGGCGCCTTGCCCCACTGGAAGCGGGGGCCGTCGGCCTCCTTGATGAGGAGGAGCGGCTTTGCCATTTCGGGATTGAGCCCCGGGAACTCGCGCACGCGGTAGACGCAGCGGCCCGATTCCTTGCGCTCCATGGTGGCCTGGATGGCAAGCTCGCACACGGCGAGGATGTCGCGGCTCTCGTGGCAGCGCATGAGCTCGCGCAGGCTCGACGCATGCAGCCGGTCGGCCTCGCCGGAGAGGAAGCGGATCTTTTCGAGCGCGCGTTCCATGCCCGCCATGGAGCGGCGGAAGCCCATGTAATAGTCCATCACGTTGCGGGTGGCCTGCTCCAGCTCCTCATAGCTCACGGAGTCGCCCACCGGGTCGGCCATGGGCTTGAAGATCTTGTCCTTGACGGATTTCGCCATGTCCTCGTCCACCTGGCCGGCCTCGTTCATGCCGGCGGCGCGCATGGCGGCCTGACTGCCGGCCTCGTAGCCGCCGCACATGGCGCCGGAGCAGTAGAGGAAGACACTGCCGTTGAAGAGGTTGGGCACCGAGGACTCGAACTGGTCATTGACCGCGATGGCGCCGCCGAAGATGAGCTCGCCGATCTCGACCTCAAGCAGCTTGTGCTGGAAGTCCGTATGGGTGCAGTCGGCCCAGTCGCCGAAGGTGGCCTTGTCGCCGGGCATGAGCACATACTGGAGCTCGTGCACCACGGCCGGGTCCACATGGCGCATGTCCATGTAGAACGGCGGGCCCGCGCCCTCCATCTGCTCCTGGAAGGTGCCCTGGATCTGGTTGTTGCGCACGCCGTTCTCGCACATGGGGTCGTACTTGCACATGAAGCGCTCGCCCAGGGCATTGAGCTCGTGCGCGCCGGAGCTGTTGATGCCGTTCATGCCCGGGCAGCCGAAGCCCTTGGGCAGGAGCGTGGCGCGCTGGTAGGTGTCGAGCTCGGTCACGGCCGCGCCGGCCTCGTAGCCGAGCACCACGCCCGCGCTGGTGTTGTAGGGATACATCCACACGTTATAGGCGTTGTGCGTGGAATTGTCCGTGCCGCGGGTGGCCGAGCGCCCCTGCGTGGAAACCACGGTCTTGGCGCGGATGATGACATATTCGCCGGTGCGCACGTTCCAGCCGAGGCAGCCGCAGGCCTTGCCGTGGTCGGTGAGGATGCGCATGGCCATGATGCGGTCGAGCACGTTGACGCCGCTCTCGCGCACGAGGCGCGCCATGACGCGCTTGATGGTCATGCCGTTGGAAATGTGGACCCACCAGCGCCCGGGCTGGCCGAAGCCCTGGGTGCGCACATAGGTGCCGTCGGGGTTGCGGCCGAAGTCCACGCCCGCGGCCCCGAGGATGTCGAGGAAGTGCGGCATGTGGTTGTACCAGCCGTTGATGAGCATGGTGGGCGTCCAGCCGTTGAGCGGCTTGGCGTAGAATTTCACAAGGTCGTCGGCGGTGTCGAAGGGCTCGCCCTCCTCATTGAGAACGGCCATGTAGTGATCGTTGCCGCCGCCGATACAGCCCGAGCTCTCGAGCTTGCCCTTGTCGATGATGACGACATCCTGTCCCTGGTCGCGCGCGCCCAGCGCGGCGCCACAGCCGGATGCCCCGGAGCCGATGACGAGCACGTCGGTTTCGACGAGCGTGCCCAGACTGTGCCTGGTCGTTCTCATGCCGGTATCCTGGTCTGAAGGTGTGCGGACACTTCATGGCCCGGGCTTGGGCTGGCCCCCCAGCGGGGCCGCCCGGGTTCTGCGAGTTTGTGAAGGAAAAATCATACGCCGGCGCTGTATTGTCAAATCAATAAAAATCACGCATTGTGGAAAAAAATCCAACAGGGGGCACCCCGTGATCGACGAGCTCAACGGCGATTTTCTCCAGTGGCTGCGCGGTTTTTACTGGGTGGCCAAGACGGGCAGCGTGCGCCGCGCCGCGGAGCACATGCACCGCAACCCCTCGACCATCAGCTACCAGATCCGCTCGCTGGAAGAGGCGCTCAACACCGTCCTTTTCGACCGCTACAAAAAATCCCTGCGCATCACGCCCGAGGGCACCAAGCTCCTCGACTGGGCCATCACCACCTTCGAGGCATTGCAGAGCATGCGCGCCTCGGTGGGGAGCGCCGACGGCGAGCTCAAGGGCGCCGTCACCGTGGCGGCGACGCTCCCCATCGCCAGCCTGTCCGTGCCCACCACGGTGGACTTTTTGCGGCGTCACCCCGGGGTGCAGCTTTCGCTCGAGCGCGGGCTCTCTTCGGATGTGCGCACCAAGGTCGCCGAATCCCGCGTGGATTTCGGCCTTCTGCCGGTCATCGAAAAACCGGGGGACGACAGGCTCGAAGTGGTGTTCAAGGCGAGGCCCCTGCTCGTCATGCACCGCGACAACCCGTGGAACATCCCGCCGGTGCCGGAAATCGAGGATTTGCGGCGCCTGCCCTATGTGGCCTTCGGCAACGACGAGGACCCGGACGACCTCGGCTGCTGGTGCCGCGATTCGGGCATGGGCGACTTCATCCAGAAAAACGCGGCCATCCGCGTCAACAATTACCACCTCATCATGCGCTATGTGTGGCAGCGCCTCGGCGTGGCCCTCATGGACGAGCTTTGCCTCCAGGCCACCAATTTCGGCGCCGAGTGGGAGCAGATCGGCGCGCGCCCGCTGGACCATCTCTTCCCCAACCGGCTGTACGGCATCCTCGTCCGCCGTCACAAGCATGTCAGCCCGCAGGCGCAGGCCTTCATCGAGGCCCTGCAGGGCTTCTTCCTCTCCCTGCCCACGCTGGACGCGGAGACCATCTGGCGCAATGCCCGCCAGATCTCGGCCCTTCAGGAGGGCGCCAAAGAAAAGGCCGGGCGCAGGGCCCGGCCTGAGAAACGGGGCGCCCGGGATGGCCGGGCGCGCCCCGTGGACGCCTAGAAGACCGCCACGCCCAGGGTGACGACCACAAGGGCCGTGGCAATCCACGACACGAGGATGACCACCGGCGCGGTGCGCCAGATGGACTTGGCGTTGGCCCACTCATTGCCGTGCAAGAGAGCCGCGCTGGCGCTGGCCGCCGGCGTGAGGAAGGCGAAGTGGCAGCCCATGACCACCATCATCAGGGCGAGGTCGGGCGCCGCGCCCGAGGCCTGGCAATAGCTGAGGACGATGGGCATGAGCGCGATGCCCGTGGCGCCGTTGTTCATCACCTGTGTCAGGGCCGTGGCCACGAAGCCGATGATGATGGCGAAGGTGAGTGGGGTGCTGCCGCTGAAGATGGGCTCCATGGCGTTCATGAGGAAGGCGGTGATGCCGCTGTCCGTATGGGCCATGGCCGCGGCCAGCGGCTGCACGATGGCGAGCAGGAGGATGATGCCCCAGGTGACGCCCGAATCCACCATGATCTTGAAGTTGAGCAGGGGCTTGCCGTCCACCCTGATGGCCGCCATGACCGTGACGAGCAGGATGACGATGCCCGTATTGCCGATGGAGCGCAGGAACTTGGTCACGAAGAAGCCCTTGGGCAGGAAGTTGGGCGCGAGCAGCAGGATGACCAGGAGGAAGAGGAAGACGAGGACGATCTTCTGCACCCTGTTGAGCTTGAGGGCGCCCTCGGTGTCCAGCTTTTCGGCCTCCAGCTTGAGCAGCTTGCTCATGTCGGGCCGGAAGAGATACTTGCCGAGGAGGATGAAGGCCCCGGAGCAGAGCGCACAGATGGCGAGCGCCACGAGCATGTAGCTCGCGTAGTCGATGGAGACGCCGCTCATGTTCTCATAGGCGCCGAGCACCGTGAGCGGCACCTGCTTGAAGGGGATGAGCGACATGCCCACCTGGGCCGCGAACACGATGCCGAAGACCATCATGGTCGGGTAGCCCTCGCCCTTCTTGTAGCCGCAGGCGTCACAGACGCCGTAGAGGATGGACCAGCCGATGATGGCCGCGGGCGAGGCCGAGGTGAGGCCGCCCAGGATGAAGATGGAGCCCATGAACACATAGGTGAAGAGCCACGGGCGCCCGGCGAGGCACTTGCGGGTGATGAACCAGAGCGAGATGAACTTGGAAAGCCCGTAATAATTGATGGCGGCGCAGAAGACGAAGATGAAGAACATCATCTGCACCATGGGGTCGCCAAAGCTCTTGTTCAGCAGCTGCCCGGGCTTCATGCCGCCGATGAGCATGAGCGCGAGCAGGCCGAGCAGGCTGGGCCAGACGATCTCGATGAATATCCAGCCGTAGAGCACGCCCAGAAAGATGCCGATGAGGTTCATGCCGAGCGGCGTGAGCGGGCCGAAGGGCGTGAGCTGACCAAAACCGAAGGTGATGATCAGGCAGATGGCCGTGTGCACCAGATACATGGGCGAGAGCGGCTTTTTGGCAGCCGCCGCGCCCGCTTGGGGAACGGTTTTTTCTGTCATGAAGAAGACCCTCGCTGCTTCCGTCCGGGGGCGCCGCCGCTGTCCGCATGACGGGGCGCCGCGCTCCGGGCAATGCGCCGGCCGATGCCCATTCGGCCCTGATTTTGTGAAATCCGTATCATGCCATGGGGGCTGTTCTGTCAAATCGAAAAAAATCCAATGGTGTTTGATTAAATCAAATACCGCGAAAGGCGCCTGCGAGAGAGCGGAAAAAACGGCAGGCGGCGCTCTTTCGGGGGAAAGAACGCCGCCTTGGGAATTGAGAGACAAGGCCGCTATGGGCTCCATTCCTTAAATCCGTCTGGAGCGAAGCGCAAGACGGGTGC
>CAMWVJ010000112.1 GCA_947177645.1 uncultured Desulfovibrio sp. | reverse complement strand
CGCCCAAGGCACAAGGGAGCAGGGCATGACGGCAGAAGGCACGCAGAGAACGAAGCAGATGCGCATTGGCTGGATCGGCACCGGCGTCATGGGGCATTCCATGGCCGGTCATCTGCTGGACGCGGGCTGGCCGCTCACCGTCTATACCCGCAGCAAGGGCAAGGCCGAACCGCTCATCGCGCGCGGCGCCGCCTGGGCCGACAGCCCGGCAGCCGTGGCGGCCGCTTCTGATGCGGTCTTTTCCATCGTGGGCTTTCCCGCCGATGTGGAGGCCGTCATGCTCGGGCCGAACGGCGCCCTGGGCGGCCTCGCGGGAGGCGGCATCCTCTGCGACATGACCACCTCGAGCCCGGAGCTCGCCCGGCGCATCGCCGCCGAGGCCGCGGCAAAGGGCTGCACCAGCCTCGACGCGCCGGTGACTGGCGGCGATGTGGGCGCGCGCGAGGCCACGCTGTCCATCTTCGTGGGCGGCGACGCCGCCGCGCTTGCGAAGCTGCGCCCCTGCTTCGAGGCCATGGGCAAGCGGATCATGCACTGCGGCGGGCCGGGCACGGGGCAGCAGGCCAAGCTCGCCAACCAGATCGCCGTGGCCGGCGTCATGTTCAGCGTGTGTGAGTCCATGCTCTTTGCGCAGGAGGCGGGCCTCGACGTGGCCGAGTGGCTTGAGCTCGTGGTGCCCGGCGCCGGCGGCAGCACGGCCATGAACACCCTGGGCCGGCGCCTGCTCAAGCGCGACTATGCGCCCGGTTTCTTCATCGACCATTTCATCAAGGATCTCGGCCTCTGCCTCGAGGAGTGCCGCCGCATGAAGCTGGTGCTTCCCGGCGCCACCCTGGCCGAGGAATTTTATCGGATGATGCAGGCCAGGGGCCACGGACAGGACGGCACCCAGGCTCTCATCCGCTGCCTGGCCGACCTCTCCGGCAAGGAGTGGCGCGGGCAGCCCTGAACGCTGCGCCCGGACGCGCATTGTGCGCGGCTTACGACGCGCGGCATGACCGCCGTGTGCGGGAGAACTCGCCATGTCGTACACGCCGCCCCAAAATCCTCTGGAAGATCCGGCGCTTGCGCCCTACCATGACTTTCTTGTCCGGCGCAGCCGCGATTTCACCGCAGAAATGGAGCGCATCACCGCGACCTACGGCTCGTTGCGCGCCTATGCCGACCTCTACAAGACCTTCGGGCTGCACCTCATCCACAATGCCGACGGCTCAAGCCATTGGCGCTGGCGCGAATACATGCCCCACGCCGAAGATGTGTGGCTGACCACGAGCCGCCTCAACTTCCAGCGGCGCGCGAGCAACCGCTTCGAGCGCAAGGAGGGCGGCGTCTTTGAGCTGATCTTGCCCCGCGACGCGCTGGAGCACGGCGAATATGTGGAGCTGCGCGTCCAGCCCAAGGGGAGCATGGCGGCCGGCCTCGGCAAGACGCCGCCGCCCCTCCGGCGCGTGCCCGCCTTCGCCAACTGGGTGGAACAGGACAAGGCGGTGCCCGAGCAGTGGTGCGCGCGCGTCTGGTGCCCGGCCGAACCCTACCAGTTCCGGCACCGGCGCCCGGGGCCGCTGGTCTTCCCGCGCATCTATGAGGCGCATGTGGGCATGGCGCAGTCCTCCCTTGACCACAAGGGCGACAGCGTGGGCACCTATGACTACTTCATCACCTCGGTCTTGCCGCGCATCAAGGCGGACGGCTACACCGCCGTGCAGCTCATGGGCATCCTCGAGCATCCGCTTTACCGTTCCTTCGGCTACCAGGTGAGCAGCTATTTCGCGCCGAGTTCCCGCTACGGCACGCCGGACGGCTTCAAGGCCCTGGTGGACGCGGCCCACGGCCTCGGGCTCGCCGTCATCCTCGACATCACCCACAGCCACGCGGCCTCCAATACCGAGCAGGGCCTCGCCGCCTATGACGGCAGCCACTACTTCTTCAGCAGCAAGGTCAACCAGTGGGGCACGCCCTCCTTTGACTACAGCCAGGAGATGACCCGGCGCTTCCTGCTCTCCAACTGCCGCTACTGGCTCGAAGAATACCGGCTGGACGGCTTCCGCTTCGACGCCGTGGGCAACATGCTCTATATCGATCACGGGCGCGACGACGACTTCTCCCATGTGGGGCGCTGCTTCTTCGGCAAGGACGGCGAGCCGCGCGAGGACGCTGCGGGCGAGCTGTATCTCTGCCTCGCCAATGCGCTCGTCCATGAGGAGGTGCCCCACGGCGTGACCATCGCCGAGGAGTTCTCGGGCATGCCGGGCCTCACCTGCCCGCCGTCAGAGGGCGGCCTGGGCTTTGATTACCGCTTTGCCATGGGCATCCCCGACTATTGGGCCAAGGCCGTGGAAAACCCGCGCGACATGGGGAGCCTGTGGTACGAGATGACCAATCACCGCCCCTATGACCGCACCATCAGTTATGTGGAATGCCACGACCAGTGCATCAATGGCGATGACGCCATGATCTGGCGCCTGCTCGGCGACGCCATGTACACCGGCATGGGCAAGGACTCGGAAAGCTGGAACATCTCGCGCGGGCTGGCTTTTTACCGCCTCATGCGTCTCATCACGCTGGCGACGGCCGACGCGGGCTATCTCAACTTCATGGGCAACGAGTTCGGCCACCCCGAATGGCTGGATGCGGACGAGCACGCCCACCGGCAATGGCACCTCGCCGACCAGCCCGACCTCAAGTATGCCGGCCTCGCTGCCTGGGACAAGGCGCAGCTTGTGGGCCTTGTGGGCGAGCACCTGAAGGATTTTTGCAAGCCTCCCCTCTTCCGCTACATCCATGAGGACGAGCGGCTGCTGGCCTTTGAGCGCGGGCGCCTGCTCTTCGCCTTCAACTTCAGCGAGACCAGCGCCCGCGAGGGGCTGCTCTTTGCGGTGACGCCCGGCAAGTATGTGGAATTGCTGTCGTCCGACGAGCCGCGCTTTGGCGGGCACGGCAACCTTGATATAACGAAGCCGCCGCTGGAGCACTTCACGCGGCCCCTGGCCGACCGGCCCGAGCAGGATATCGAGCTCTACCTGCCGCCCATGGTGGCGCTGGTGCTCCACCGGGAGGATTGATGGCCCCGGGCGAAACTGGCGCCGCAGCGGCCCCGGAGAAAGAGCGTGCGGCAGCACCTCCGCAGGCATCCCCGGAGACCCCCGCAGAGCGGGTGGACGTTGCCGTCAACATCTTCGCGAAGCCCTACCAGACGGCGCTCTCCGTGCTGTCGCTCCTGAGGGAGAGCGGCGCCCATGTGGGGACGATCTGGCTCCAGTACGAGCCCAAAGGCTCCCGCTATGACCGCGTGAGCCCTTATGTGGTCGCGAGGTATCTCAGGGAGGTGCTTCACTGGCCGTGCCGCGTCTCCCAGCCGGAGCATTGGCTGGCGCTCGAGGCCCCGGATATGGCGCGCCTTGACGATGCGGCCTACCGGCTCTCCATCCGCTACCAGGACGCCTTTGAGCACAGCGAGAGCCGCAAGCTGCTGCTCATGCACAACGATATTTATGTATTCGGGGATGCGCTGGGGGAGATGCTGGCGGCCATGGGCGACGCCTTCGCCATCGGCCAGCTCGGGCAATGCTGGCGCTGCCCGGCCCATGCGGCCCGGGTGGTGAAGGATGTCATGGACCGCCCCCCGTGCAGCTCGGAGCACTATGAAGAATTCCGGCCGGATGCGGCCGAGTTGCGCCGTCTGTATGCCCACGCGCGTGAACTGGGCGTGCCCGTGCGCCCCTATGAGGAATGTTTTACCGAATTTTTTGACCGGCAGCCGTGGCCCCTGCCGGAGTGCCGTGTCAACGAGTGGTTTTGCCTGCTGGACCTGGAAAGGACGCGGCCGCACTGCGTGCCCTTCGGCCCGGCGCTGCCCCCGGGGGCCTTCGGCGCATGCGGCCGCTACAATCTGGATACGACAGTGCCCTGGTTCCGGGCCATGCACGCCCTGGGCTTCCGCGCAAGGCACTTTGATTACAAGCGCTATCTGCGCCACTGGGTGGGGACGGGCAAAATGTCCGCCAGCCGCTACACCATGGCGGAAGACAATGCGCGCGCACTGCTCGCAAAACACTTCCCCGAGTATATGGCGTGGCTTGAGCGCGTTGCCGGCAAGCCCGCGTGAGTCTCCGCCTTCAGGCGAAGGTGGGGCACTCGGAAAGGGGCAGACCGCGCGCATCCTTCTCGGAGAGGATGGGGCCGCCTTCGGGCATGGGCCAGTCGATGCCAAGCGCCGGGTCATCCCACCTAAGGCAGCATTCGTCATCGGGCGCATAGTAGGTGGTGCACTTGTAGACGAATTCCGCGCCGTCGCCGAGCACGAGAAAGCCGTGCGCAAAGCCCGGGGGAACCCAGAACATGCGGTGTTCTTCCGTATCCAGCACCACGGAATAACTCTTGCCGAAATGGGGGGAGGAGCGGCGCAGGTCCACGGCCACATCGAACACCCTGCCACTGATGACCCGCAAGAGCTTGCCCTGCGGCTGCCGCAACTGGTAATGCAGCCCGCGCAGGACGCGCCCGCGCGAACGGCTCTGATTGTCCTGCACGAAGACATGCTCGCCGCAGTGGCGCGCAAAGTCGTTCTGCCGGAAGGTCTCCATGAAGAAGCCGCGCGCATCGCCGTGAAGGACCGGCGTCATCACCACCGGGCCGCCGGGGGCGAGAGTCTGAAATTCCATTTGCCCTGAGTCTCCCTTTGTCGCTCACCGGGGGCCGCGGCCCCACTGGGCCAAAGCCCTATGCGTCGTCCTCTGCCCGCTGCGCAGAATCCAGCAGCCGCAGCAGGTATTGCCCATATTCCGTCTTGCCAAAAAATTCGCCGGCGCGCCGCATCTCGGCATCGGTGATCCAGCCGTTCTGCCAGGCGATCTCCTCAAGGCAGGCCACCTTGAGGCCCTGACGCGCCTCGATGGTCTGCACATAGGACGACGCCTCGAGCAGACTCGAGTGCGTCCCCGTATCCAGCCAGGCGAAGCCGCGGCCGAGGCGCACCACATGCAGCTCGCCGCGGTCGAGATAGGCCTGGTTGACGCTCGTTATCTCCAGCTCCCCACGGGCCGAGGGCTTGAGGCCGCGCGCGATGTCCACCACGGTGGCGTCGTAAAAATAGAGCCCCGTCACCGCAAAGCGGGAGCGCGGCCGCGCGGGCTTCGCCTCGCTGCCGATGGCATTGCCCGCGGCGTCGAACTCCACCACGCCGAAGCGCTC
>CAMWVJ010000111.1 GCA_947177645.1 uncultured Desulfovibrio sp. | reverse complement strand
TCTCCCGCCTCACCGGCGCCGGTGTCCTCACGCCGCATCCCGGCGAGGCGGCGGCCCTCCTCGCCACAGACACCGCCCATGTCCAGGCAGACCGCCCGGCGGCCCTCGCCGCCCTGTGCGGGCTTTCCCCGGCCGCTGTCGTCCTCAAGGGCGCCGGCACCCTGGTGGGACAGGCCGGCGCGCCGGTGTTCCTTTCGCCCTATGCGGTGCCAGCCCTCGCCATGGGCGGTTCCGGCGATGTGCTGGCGGGCTGCATCGCGGCCCTGCTCGCCCAAGGCAGCCGACAGGGGGGCGCGGCCCTGCGCGCGGCAGCCGTTGGCGTTGCCCTGCATGCGCTTGCGGGGCGCGAGCTCGGCCGGGCTTTCCCCGCTCGCGGTTGCCGCGCCTCGGAGCTTGCCGACGCGCTCCCGCATGTGCGCGCGGCGCTTGCGCCCGAATCCGCCGGCGTTTGGGAGCGCCGCCTGCCATGGCCCGCGTGAGGTTAAAGAACCTTGAGGATACCGGGCGCTTCGGACGCCTGCTCGCGGAGCTTTTGCCGGCCTCCGGCGTGCGCGCGCTCCTCCTGCGCGGCGGCCTCGGCAGCGGCAAGACCACCCTCACCGCGGCGCTCGTGCGCGCGCTCCCGGGGGGCGACGAGGCCGAGGTCTCAAGCCCCTCTTTCACGCTCTGCAATATCTACCCCACCACGCCCGCGCTTGTGCACTGCGACCTCTACCGCTCCCCCGGGCACGCGCCGGAGGAGCTCACGAATGCCCTTGACGCCGATGACGCGCTCACGGTGGTGGAATGGGCCGACAGCCTCGACGCCAGCCTGCTCCCCGAGGATTTTCTGGACATCTCCTTCGAGATGGAGGATGATGCGAGGCTCCTGCTCCTCAAAGGTGGCGCCCCCCGCGGCGAAGCCCTTGCCGCCGCGCTGGCCCGGGCATGGCCTGAAGGCGCCCCGGGCACCGGCCACTGAGGAGCACGGCCACAGGCACCCGCAGGCGGCGGCATGCCGCGCAATGGCTAACCGGGGTTGGGCATGAAGATTCTGGTGCAAAAGTTCGGCGGCACTTCGGTGGCGACGCTGGAGAGCATGAAGATGGTGCGCGGCAAGGTGCTCGACGGCCTCGCGCGCGGCAACAAGGTCATCGCCGTGCTCTCGGCGCGCGCCGGCGAGACCAACCGCCTTCTGGCGCTGGCCGACGAGTGGTCGCCCGCGCCGGACAGGGCGGAATGCGACGTGCTCGTCTCCACCGGCGAGCAGGTCTCCATCAGCCTCTTCACCATGCTGCTCAAGGATGCGGGCGTAAGCGCCCGTTCGCTCCTTGGCTGGCAGGTGCCCATCACCACGGACGACGATTTCGGGCGCGCGCGCATCATCGCCATCAACAGCGATGAATTACGCTGCCTTTTCGAGCATTACGACGTGCTGGTGGTGGCCGGCTTCCAGGGCGTGACCGCCGACGGCCGCATCACCACCCTCGGGCGCGGCGGCTCGGACACTTCGGCCGTGGCGCTCGCCGCGGCGCTGGATTCCGCGGACTGCGAGATCTATACCGATGTTGACGGCGTCTACACCACCGACCCCAATATCTGCTCGGCCGCGCGCAAGATGGAGCGCGTGGCCTATGACGAAATGCTGGAAATGGCGAGCATGGGCGCCAAGGTGCTCCACATCCGTTCCGTGGAGTTTGCCAAGAAGTACAAGGTGCCCGTGCATGTGCGCTCTACATTCACCGACGACCCCGGCACTCTCGTCACCCAGGAGGATCCCAGCATGGAAGCGGTTCTTGTTTCCGGCATCGCATATGACAAGGATCAGGCCCGCGTGACCCTGCGCGACGTGCCCGACGTGCCCGGCATGGCGGCCGCCGTTTTCGGGCCGCTCTCGGAACGGGGCGTGCTCGTGGACATGATCGTCCAGAACACGAGCCTTGACGGCCACACGGACATGACCTTCACCATCACCCGCAAGGACCTGCCCCAGACGCTGGAGATCATGGACGAGGTGGCGCGCAGGATCGGCGCCTCGGAAGTGCTGCACGACGTGAGCGTGGCCAAGGTCTCGGCCATCGGCGTGGGCATGCGCAACCATTCGGGCGTGGCCGCCCGCGCCTTCGCCGCGCTGACCCAGGAGGGCATCAATATCCTCATGATCAGCACCTCCGAAATCAAGATCACCATCCTCATCCAGGAGAAGTATGTGGAGCTCGCCGTGCGCATCCTCCACGACACCTTCGGCTTGGACTGGGACCTCGGCTAGGGCAGCATGGCGAGTTTCAAGAGACGGGGAGGCGCCCCGCGAGATGCCGGGCGCCCCGCGGCGGCAGGGCGGGCGCTTGCCATCCTGCTCGTGCTGCTGCTTCTGGGCGGCTGTTCGCGCCTGCTTTCCATCGTGGACCCGTCGGCCTTCTGAGCCGCTTCAGGCCCGATTTTCCGGCGCTGCGCCCTGCTGCGCCGGGGCTTCAGCCTGCGCGGGCGCGCCGGCCACGCCGCCGCGGCCCTTCCCGCGCTTGGCCTCCTCCTCTTCGCGCAACGCGCGCCTGAGCACCTTGCCCACGATGGTCTTGGGCAGCTCCTCCCGGAATTCCACGAGGCGCGGCACCTTGTAGGACGCGAGCCGCGCGCGGCACCACGAAACCACGTCGGCCTTGGTAAGCGTCTCGCCGGGCTCCGGCACCACATAGGCCTTGATGGTCTCGCCGCGCATGCCGTCGCTGATGCCCACGGTCACGGCGTCGGCGATCTTCGGGTTCGCCAGCAGCACCTCGTCCACCTCGCGCGGGTAGACATTGTAGCCGCCCACGATGACCATATCCTTCTTGCGGTCCACGATATAGAAGTAGCCGTCCTCGTCCATGGTGGCGAGGTCGCCGGTATAGAGCCAGCCGTTGCGCAGCGCGTTGGCCGTTTCGTCCGGCCGCTTCCAGTAGCCCTTCATCACCTGCGGGCCGCGCACCACCATCTCGCCGAGCTTGCCGGGCGGCAGCGAAAGGGCGCCGGCCTCCATGTCCACGATGCGCGCGTCCGTGCCGGGGATGGGCATGCCGATGGAATTGGCGCGCTGCCCCTCCTTCCCGAGCGGGTTGCAGTGGGTGATAGGCGAGGCCTCGGTGAGCCCGTAGCCCTCGAGGATGGACGCGCCCGTGACCTCCTGGAAGCGCAGGAACACATCGCGCGGCAAGGGCGCCGAGCCAGAAACGCAGATCCTGATGCTGTGCAGGTTGTAGCGGGCGAGATCCTTCTGCTGGAGCAGGGACATGTAGATGGAGGGCGCCCCCGGGAAGACCGAGGGCCGGTATTTCGCGATGAGCTTGAGCACGTCCTGCGGCACATACCGGGGCAGCGGCAGCACCGTGGCCGCGATATAGACCGGTATGATGAGCGAGATGGTGAGCCCGTAGACATGGAAGAAAGGCAAGAGCGAGATGAAGGTCTGGTGCTCGCTCGCCGTGATATTGATGATGTCCAGCACCTGGCGGCAATTGGTGCCGATATTGGCATGCGTGAGCTCCACGCCCTTGGAGATGCCCGTGGTGCCCCCGGTGTACTGAAGCAGCACAAGGTCGTCCCTGGGCGAGGCCACGGGCTCGGAATGGCGCTCCGCCCCCCGCGTGAACGACCGCCAGAAATGCACCGCGCCGTCGTTGCGGGGCACGTCAGGCCGGTTGTGCCGCTCCTTCAGGCGGTAGAGCAGATCGAGAGGGAAGGAGAGCGCGTCCGCGATGCTGGTGACGATGAAGTTGCGAATCGGGAGGCGCCCGCGCAGGGCGCCCACACGCGGCCAGAGCAGGTCGAGCAGGATCATGTGGCTGGCGCCGGCGTCCGTGAGGTTCTGGACCAGCTCCTTCTCCATGTAGAGCGGGTTGGTCATCACGGCCACGGCACCGGCCTTGAGCGCGCCCCAGAAGGCGATGATGGTCTGCGGCAAATTGGGCAGCATGATGGCCACGCGCTCGCCGGGGCGCACGCCCATGCGCCTGAGGGCGCCGGCGAAGCGCTCCGCCTTTTCGCGCAGCGCCCGGTAGGTGATGCGCGTGTTCTGGAAGATGACGGCAAGCCTCTTGGGATAGGTCTCGGCCGCGTCGTCGAGCATGGCATAGAGGGGCCTGTCCCAGAGCTTGACCTCGTGGGGCACGAAATCCTCATAGTGGGCGAGCCACGGGCGCAGCACATCGGTACCCATGCGTCAATCCTTCGCGGGGCGCACCGCACTCACGAGGGCCCAAGCCTTGATGCCTTCCACGCGGCCGGTGAAGCCCAGCCCCTCCTCCGTGGTGGCCTTGAGGTTGACCTCGTCGCGCGCGAGCCCGAGCAGGGCGGCCACGTTGTTGCGGATCTCCTCGCGCCACGGCGCCAGGCGCGGCTTTTGCGCCACCACGGTGAGGTCCACATGGCAAAGGCGGATACCGGCGCCGGCGGCGAGCTCCAGCACGCGGTCCAGCAGGATGGCCGAGGAGATGCCGTCAAAGGCCGGGTCGCTGTCCGGAAAATGCTGGCCGATGTCACCGAGGGAAGCGCAGCCGAGGATGGCGTCCATGAGCGCATGCAGGAGCACGTCTCCGTCCGAATGAGCGAACACGCCGGGCGCCCCGGGTATCTCCACGCCGCCCAGCCTGAGCGGGCGCTCGCCGCCATAGCGGTGGACATCATAGCCCAGGCCGTTGCAGGGGAGGAGCGCGGGCGCCACCCCGCGCAGCAGTGCCAGGTCTTCGGGGTTGGTGATCTTCACGTTTTCCGCCTCTCCGGGGATGATGCGCACGGGCACGCCCAAGGCTTCCATAAGGGCCGCGTCATCGGTGGCGGGCGCGTCGCTCCGGGCGCGCTCGTGCGCCTCGCGCAGGAGCGCGGCGTCAAAGCCCTGCGGCGTCTGCACGGCCCGCAGGAGGGCGCGCGGCGGCGTGCCCGCGGCGAGATCCGGGGCGTCGGCATCCACCATCTTGATAGTGTCGGTGACGGGGAGGCCGGGGATGACGGCCGGGGCGCCCCCGGCAAGCGCGGCGCAGATGCGGCGCACGAGGGCGGCCCTCATGAAGGGGCGCGCGGCATCATGGACGAGCACCTGCCGCACATGCCGCGGCACCGCGACGAGCCCGAGGCGCACGGAATCCTGCCTTTGAGGGCCCCCGGCCACGGCGAGCCACGGGATGCCGAGGTCATCGCCGGCGCTGAGGGCGGCCACGCGCCGCGCTTCGGCCTCAAGAGCGCCCTCGGGAAAAACGAGGACGATGCCGCTCACGGCCCCGCTGCGGGCGAACACCTGCGCCGAGCGCCAATAGAGGGGCGCCCCCTCAAAGAGGAGGAACTGCTTGGGG